>NZ_JAKMSC010000015.1:0-39364 GCF_025772425.1 Campylobacter sp. FU_497
TACAAAAGATAATACAAGAGATAAAAAATCAAAATTTAAATATCTCGAAAGCTAGTATATTTAAAAAAATAATTTTAGGTGAAAAAAATCAAGATATAGATTATGAATTTATTTATGATATGATTGACTATGATAAAACCACTAAGGATGATAAATTTAAAACTATAGAAGATTGTATTTATAATGAGATAAAAAATTTTATGGAAAATAATGCGATTAAAAAAGCTTTAAATGAAGCTAAGAAAGTATTAAAATCCTGACAAATAAGCAATCATTTGCTTATTTGATCAAGGTATTCTCCAACTACTTCTTTGACTTTATTTGCTATAAAATCAGGTTCTAAAACTTTTACATAAGGTATGTAATAATACACTAAAGGTAAAATTTCCATTTCATGAGTTATCTCAAGTTCTATTTCTATGGAGCCATCTTTGTCTTTACCAGTGATGATTTGTGAATTTAGAGGCTTTCTTTCAAAGTATTTTCGTATAGGTTCTTCTATTAAAAGCCTTACTGTAAAAGGCTTATCAAGGCTAAACCATATAGAATTTACTCTTTGAAGTTTTACTTCTAAACTCTCATCGGTTTGAAAATGCTCTTGGGTTAGGGTGATGTTTTGGATATTTTTTAAATAAAATTTTTTGAAAATATCACGTTTTTTCATATCAAAAGCAAGCAAATACCAAAACCCACTAAAAAAGGCTAGTTTTAGAGGTTTTACTTGGAAAAGTTTATTTTCATATTTAAAGACAATTTGTGTTTTGGTGTTGATGGCTTGTTCGAGGATTTGAAAATTGCTTAAATCTTTTTCTTCTAGCTTTTCTGCATCTAAACTAGTATGGATGGGGTTAGAGATATTTTGAGAAAGCTTAGAAAGTAGGGGGTGAGCCTTAGCATAAAAGCTGTTTCCAGCACTTTTTGCCATGGTATCAAGCACTTCAAGGATTATTTTTTCATCATCTTGCTCTTGAATGTCTTTGCTTGTATCAATACGCCATTTTCTTCCATTTTTAATAAGCCCCATAGGCTCAAAAACCCCTTGCATGTCTCTTTTTATGGTTTTAGCACTTACATTGAGTTCTTGGGCTAGTTCTTTTATGGTTATGCCATTTTCAGACTTTACTAATTTTTCATATAAAACTTCAAGGCGTGTTAGTTTGGAATTTGCAATGTATTTTTTAAGATCTTTCATGGTTTTTCTCTAAATTTTTTCAAAATATTAACAACAATTGCTTTATAAACAAATAAAGTCTAGTTTATAAACGCTGCAAAACTTATAGTTTGGAAATGAAAGTTTATTTAGAAAACAATGTTTGAGAGTAAAAGATGATAAATATATAATTATTAGAATACAGAAGGTTGTATTTTACTAGGTTTAACTAAGAATGATGAAAGTATAGGTCAAAGCAGACAAGCTTGTAAAAAATTATATGACTTGCTATATCAGCAAGATTTATCAAATATAAAATTAGAAATCACAAACGAATTTTAGAAAGGAGTAAGCTTAGAGTAGGTTACCACATAATCCCCTTAAAAAAGGGGACAAGGTTAATAAGCCTTGACTATAATCATACTTAGTAGTATAATTATAAAGATTATGTGGATTATATAGCTCAAATTTAATCACCTACTTTCTAGGGTTAGATTAAGCCATAGGGGGTCAGACCTACGGCTAACCCTTGAAAGTATTATACAAAAACCTACTTTAAACTACAAATAATATGTCATTTTTATTTAAAAACACAAAGCTTTATATTGCTTTAGCATTAATGCTTATGCTTAATGTGTTTTTATATCTTAAGCTAGATAGCACAAACGCAAAATTAGAAAAAAGTCAAAGTGATTTAAATTTAGCTTTGGGTGTAAATAATGAACTCACAAGGATTACTCAGGAGCTTAAAATAAGACACGAGCAAGAGCTAAAAGCACTCTTTCATGCAAATACTCAAAAAAATCAAATCAAAACAAGGGTTGATGATGTTAAAAACTATATATCCAAAAGCAATGAAACTAACACTACTAAGCTTTTTAATGCTATGCTTGATAGGCTGTGGGAGCAAAACACAAGTATTAACCAAAATACAAATTCAAAAAGTGCAAATACCAAATGAGCTTTTAGAATTTGATAGAGCGCATAAACCTATAGTGCAAGATGAAAAAGATATATTAAAAGCTTATAGCGAGCTTTTTTACCACTATAAGCAATGTGAGATCAATATAGATAAAATTAAGGAGTTGAATGAGTGATTTTATCTGCTAATTTCTTGGGTTTCTAAATCATATTTTAGTGTTAAAGCTTTAGTTGAAGTAAAAAAAAGGTAGCTGAAAATTTTTCTTTTTAAATGATATTGCATTGAGTTGCAATATACTACTTGCTTTTGGGGTTCCAGTATATGCTATGGCAATATATCGTTTACTGAATTCTTCATTAAGAAAATTATGCGTATTTGATATTTGATTAAATGCTTTTTGTAGATCACCACCTTTTAATTCTACATATATTATTATGCCTTCTAAATCAGTTGTGGCAATAACATAATCACATCTTGTGATCTCATTTTTTTAATTTACTAGTATCTTTTGTATCAATTAAAATTTTATAAAATTCTCTTCCATTGCATCCAAGTGTTAATTTGACTTTATTTTCACATACTAATATTTTATTGTAACGTTTATTTTCATCTATAAATTGCTCCAATATCATTTATCCAACTCCGATATTTTATAAAAATCACCCATGATTTCACTTGAGGCAGTATCTATATATTCAGCATCAATTAGCATTGATTCTTTATCTATAATTGAATAAGATTTTCCATTTTCTAGCTTGTAAGCTATAAAGTCTTTGTGGTTAAAAATGTTTTCTTTGTTGATTATTTCATAAATATTATTTTGCTCATCGTTGCGTAATTTTGTTTTAATTATTGAAGCATAAAGAATATTATTTAATGCTGTTAGTATATAAGGACTATGAGTTGAAAACATAATATTTGGATTATTTTTTGCATTCCTAAGACTTGCGAGATAATAAGTCATATTCATTTGATTAGTTGGAAATAAATTTGATTCTGGTTCTTCTATAAAAATATCTAAAGTCGGTTTGTTTTTTTCAGATAATAAAGTTTCAATAAGTTTAATTCTTTCTATTACCTTATTTTCAATGAGTTTGCGTTTAGTGTCTATTGATTTTTTAAGATCGGATATTAGATTTTCAATAGTGATTTTTTCTAAACTTTTATTCTTAATATCATATACATATGCAAAATAATTGCTAATTATTTCCATTATACTAGTGCTTTTTTCTCCAGAACTTGATTGTTCAAAAGGTATTTTTAAATCATTATGATTTAAATAGCATTTGGTAAATCCAGCTTCATTTTCAGCCATAAAAATCGTATTTTCCATAGTCTTTAGTTGAAAATATTTTACTTCGTTAATGCTTTCTATAAAATTTGCTATCATATCATTTGTATGATAAGATGCTTTAATGTCTCTTTGTTTAGGAGTTGCGAATAGTTCAGGTAAAAAAACTCTAACATCATTTATAAATACTATTTTTCCAATCAACTGCTCTGTTTTTATGTGTTCTTGATATAAAGTTATATTTTTACCTTTTATTTCTATTAAAGGTTTATCATCTATAAGCGTAATCTCTGTGTTGTGGTTAATATAAATATCTAGCATAGATTCTTTAAGATAATCCATAAATTCTTTTTGATCTATATTGTTAAATAACTTTGGTTCATGAAAAGATTTTATTTGTTCTTGCTTATACAACCATTTTAATAAGCTAATGGTTCTTAGGATGATACTTTTTCCGCTTCCACTTTTTCCTATAATTACTACAAATGGTTTTAAAATTATTTCCGCTTCTTGTATAGGTCCTAAATTTTTAATTATTACTTTTTGCATTTATAATACCTTTATTATTTTAAGTTATATATTGTAACACAATTAAATTTATATTTTTTATGCTTAAATTTATCTGCCTTTTAAACCCTTTCTATTTGATTTAAGAATATTTTAGTGTTACACGAGCAAATTACAACACCTAAAAATACATAGTCTTTTAATGCAGATTTTTTAATTTTTTTGTCTTCAAAACCTATATTATCACTACTTATGATAATTTCATCATCAAGGATATTTTTTCTTATGCGTTTGCAAAATAATTCACCATCGTATCTAAAAATAGCCACATCAGCATTTTTGATCTTATCGAGCGAATTTTTACTAGTATCAACTATAACAAAACTTCCATTTTGTATAAAAGGTTCCATACTGTCGCCAAATATTTTTATCATATCATATTGTGTTTTGTAAGGAATACCTAATATTTCTACTAAAAAATTTTTATCAAGATATATAGTTTGAAAGTTTTCATTGCTGTTATCGTTTCCAAAACCTGCACTAGCGTAAACATTAGGAAAATATCTGATTTTAATTATATTTTCTATATTGCTTGTTTTAATTATATGTTTTTTGTTGTTTTTTAAATCGTAATATTTCTTAAGCGCTTGAGCAGAAAGTTGTTTATTGTTGCGCCAATTGTTCGCGTTATTTTTTTTATATCCTAATTTTTCAGCTACTTCTTCTAAACTTTTTACATTGAAAAAAGTTTTTAACTCTTCTACTAATTCATAATAATCTTTCATGGATATAAACCTTAAAAAATATATTGATATATTAAAAACTAATATATAATTTTCTCAACAACTTAAAAAATAAATTATTAATTTAAGAAAGCATAAAGTATGCCAAGTTTTAGATTAAATTTATATTATGATATTGTAATGGCTTAAAAATGGAGTATTGGTTTATATTTGTGTTTTTCTTTTTTGGATATTATATTTTATTTTAAATAAGGCGCAATTACGCCTTAAAAATTATTTTTTTCTTGTTGAAGCTTATCCCCTCTAGTTTTTGGAGTGATAGGTGTAGTAGTTCCAGGTTGTGGTTGCGGTTTTGTTATTTTTTCTTGATTTTCTGACATGTTTATCTCTCCTTTTATAATTTGTAAACCACTTGCTATTATAGCATAAAAAGATATAGAAGCTCCCGCAAGAAGAACAAGATAAATTAGCTTAATATCTTTACTCATATTATTAATAATTTTGTTATTTTCATCGAAGGCATCTAGTATAGAAGATATCATAGCATTAATTCCATTTGTATGTTCTAAATTATCTGAATTAAATTGAGACATGTTTTTATATTGATCTTGTAGGAAAGCCAATGTATTATTTGCTTTTAATGTAAGTAGGGAAAAAAAGGCACAATATCCTAAAAGCATAATTGAAATACAAAAGAGAATAATAGCAAATGAATCTATATGGGTTGTTTTTATATAGCTATTAAGTATAGTGAAGTCGCTAACTATTATAAAAGTGCAAAGCCACATGTATAATTTTATAGTTTGAAATTGCCCAGGAATTATACTTGTTAATTGAATATCTAAATCCTTTCTTTTGCTTTCAAGCTGTAGCTTTAAATTCTTTTCATAATTTTAATATGAAATATTTTCTTTTTCTGACATTTTCAATCCTTGTATAGTATTTTTTATAATTATGATAAAAATTTTAACATATTTATAATTAATATAAAAATTAAAAAATATATATTGATACATATTAAAAATTAATATATAATTTCACAAAATAATTAATTTTAAAACATAAAAATAATTATTTTTTAGCAAAAAGAATACCAACTTTTTGCTTAAGTATAAAAAAGGATACATAATGCAAGATTGGATTATAGCTGGTGTGATTATAGCTATCTTATCGGTTATGTTTGTAATCATAAAGATAAAGGAAACAAAATGATAAGAGCATACGCAAACACCATATCAAATATACTCAGCAATGAAAAATCTATAAAAAAAGACACACTTTTTAAAAGAATGAACATAAAAGAAAGCGAATTTAATGAAGCTTTGAATTTTTTACTTGATCATAATTTTGTAAAACTAGAAGCTATTAGTGATGGTTTATTTGAAACCATTATAGTTCATTATGAGGGTAATTGAATGCGCATTAAAGAGAAAATTCAAGAAAAGTTAGGATTAAAAACTTTTGATGAAATGGAAAGAAAACTCAATTTGAAAAATCAAACTTTAAAGGTTTGGCTTAGCAATAAAAGCAAAACAAATTCTAAAGTAGAAAAAGTACTTTTAAGACTTGGTTTTTTGAATGAGGATTTGAGATTATCTAAGAGATTGAAAGATTTAAAACTAAAGCATAAAAAATTTACAGCTTTGGTAGAAGAAAAAACAAAAACTATACAGGAGATTTCTGAACTTTTAAAAGAAATTGATGAGGTAGCTTGAAAACCTCATTAAGCACATTTTCTAAGTGTACTTAATGAGGTTTTTAAAAGCTTGAAACTAGGTTTTAAGTGAATTTCCTTATAGCTAGCTTGGTGTTCAAGCTAGCGTGTTCTTTATTTATCACACTCCACGGCGACGGGTGGGAAAGTGGGCTTTTTTAAAAAGCTTTGTTAAATGGTCAAAATACCAAAAGTTTAAATAACTTTGAATGCAGGCTCTATGTTTTGACATAAGTAGTGTTTAAATGGGAGTTAAACTCCCTTATAAGCCATATTAGCTTTCTTTATTTTGAGTAACCACCTTTATGGTGGTTTTTAACTTCCATTTATGCACTATAAAAAGGAAGAAAATGTCTTTTAAAGAAAAAATTAATACAGCCATAGAGCACGCAAGAGCTTTGGCTTTAATTAACAAAGAATGCTTAGATTTAATTGACTACATGGAAGAGTGCGATGAGGATGAATTAAGATCTAACCTAGATGACTTAAAAAAACTCTTGATAAAAGCAAAAGAATTATTGAAAGGATAGTAATGAATTTTAAGCCCATACAAAAAGAAAATGATGCATTTAAAAAAGCAAGAGAAATAGAAAGTTTAATAAGTGATCTTAGCTCAAAAGGATTTAAACTTACAAAGGCAAATTCAAAATCTTTAGTTATGAAAAAAGGTTTTGATAAGGTAGCAAAATAACAAAAAAGAAAGGAATAAAATGCAAAACATAGGCTATGATAGTATCAAATTTGTAATCCCAAAATTTGCATTTTATAAATTTCTTAAAAAACATGATTTACACACAAAGCTTAGAAAAACAAACCGCAATAAAGCTATAGAAAAATACACAAAAGAGAAGTTTAAAAATATCAAAACAAAAGATAAGTTTTATGAGTTTAAGGTTAGGTACATAAACATCAAACCTAGAAATAAAAGTTTATCAAATACCATAATAGTGATAGAAAATTCAAAAGACACCCATGAAGTTGCTAGAAAAAATAAAAAGAAAAAAGACTTTTATGTAGAAGTACAGTTTAATGGTCTTTTTCAGCCTAGTAAAAGTGTGGTAGCTGATGTGTATAAGGTGTTAAGTAAAATGGTTAAGAGGTTTAAGGCTTATAGTTTTGATATAGCTTGTGATTTTTGTGATGAAAGTGCTTCTATGAGAAAATATGAAGAACATTTGCATGAGTTGTCTTTAAATAAAAAAATCAAAGGCGAAATGGTTTTTTATAAAAAATCTCTTTATGTAAATGGGGTGCATAGTAAGTTTTTTGATCTTGATAGAATTTTGATTTATGATAAGTATGAAAAGCAGACTAGTTATCACAAAGAAAAAATCAAAGAAGAATTTAAAGACTGGAAAAGATTAGAATTAACTTTCAAACTAAACTATAAATTTTTAAAATACATACAGCATAAACACATTCATGATGCTTTAGATTTTATATATGATTTTATAGCTTTACTAGGTAAAACATATAGCTTTACAAAAGAACTATTACTTATTAAACAAACAAAATATTTAATCAATCCAAGATGGACAAAAGATATAAAACCATATGCATTAAAGGATGTTGCATGAGTATCGTAACACATATAATTGAGGCTAATGAAATAGCTCGCGCATGTTTAAAAAATGACTTAAAATATAGTTTGAAAGAAGCAAGGATTATCAATAGTGCAAATGAAAGAATGCTGTGTTTTTATTTTGATAATCCTTTTGCTATAGATTTGTTTGAAAGAAACAAAGAAAGTATCAAAAATGACTTAAGATGTGAATACAAGAAAAAAATCAAACTTTATAAACGCATTGATTTTGTATTTTACGATATTTGCTCAAAAAACACTAATGAGCTTAAATCAAGAACAACAGAAGAAAAACAAATACTTCAAAGGGGTATAGATATGCTTGAAAATATTATAAAAAGGAGTAAAAATGGAAAACATAGATAATCAAAATAATCTAAAAGAACTATCTATGAAAATTGTATCTTTACATAAAGCTATAGAGCGCGCAGAGTATGAAAGAAGTGCTTTAAATTCAGCCATTAAAGAGTATAAAGAAGATTTAAAAACAACCATAAGAGAGCTTGAGAAAATGAAAGAACCTAATCTTTTCAATCAAGAAAATAAAGAGGAATAAACAAAAGGATATTACATGTTACAAATGATGAAAGATTTTTTAGATCAAAGAAATTTGATAGAAAAACACTTAGAAGAAATAAAACAACAATTATCAAAAATGCTTAAAGAATTTCTTTCTATAAGAAATGATCTTTCGTTTTCTAATGGATGTAACTCTTTAGAAGAAGAAATTAGACATTATTGGAAGATAGAGGCTTGGCTTGATGTAGAGCTTAAAAGAATATGTATAAAGCTTATAGATACAAGAGTTTCTTATAATAGTTTTGATTTTGAGAATGTCAAAGTATTATTAGCGCATACTTTAAGTTATGAAGAGCAAAAAGCCATTATAAAATCACTCAATTTAGAAACAAACATTAAAAAGGATTGATATGAAATTATTAAGTACAAAAGAAGTTGCACAGTATTTGGGTTTTAGCGTTGATAGGATAAGAAAAATGAGAATGAGAAAAAATCAAGCTATTTATAACTTTCCAAAGGGTGTTAGAGTGGGAAAAGTTTTAATGTATGAAAAGAAAGAAATCAATGATTGGATAAAATATTGCAAGGTTAGCTAAGCTTTCCTGCAAGTTTTTCTATATAATCTCCCCACCACTGCATTAATCTTCTTTTTAATTCTATATTTTTACTTCTATTGTAAGCTTTCAATATTGCATTTTTTTGCTCATGAGCTAAGCATTGCTCTGCTATATCCATACTTACTCCATGTTCCAATTGCTTTTCGTTTGCAATGCTTCTAAACATAGCACGAAATCCATGCACGCTTTGAATTCCTTTATATCCTAAGCGTTTATTGGTATTGCATGTGATATTTTCACTATTACATCCTTTTTTAGAAGAACCAGCAAAAACATAATCATTGACTTTAATCGCATATTGATTTTTTAATATACTTATGGCTTGTTTGCTTAATGCTATATTATGCTCTTTACGCATTTTCATTTTTTGAGCTGATATAGTCCAAATTTCATTTTTAAAGTCTATCTCATCCCAAGTAGCTTTTATAACATTGCCAGGTCTTTGGGCTGTTAAAAGCACAAAAAGCATTAAATTTTTATGACTTTGTTTGATATCTGAATGTATTAGAGTATTTATATATTCTTTAATATCAGATTCATCTAATAGGGTAGGTTGGTGTATAACCTGATTTGGTTTTTTAAATACAATATTATTTTTGATAGAAGCTACGGGATTGTTTTCTATGATCTCAAGTTGCAAAGCATATTCAAATACTTTATTTATCCATATCTTTGCTTTTTGAAGCGTAGCGCTTTTATGCTCTATGATCTTTAAAATATTAACAATATCTACTCTTTTTATATCATTAATATTTTTATATTCTAAAGATTTAAAAATACCTTCTTTGTAGCTTAATCCTCTTTGGATTGTTTTCGCTGCTAAATTACTCTTTCTTGCATTTTCTAATACTTCATCATATAATACGCCAAATTTCAATCTTTTTGCATTGTTTATGTTTTGACCCTTGGCTTTTAGTTTGTGTGAATTTATAGCTATTTCTCTAAGCTCTGCTAGGGAAAGCAAGGGGTATTCCCCAAGTGTTATATAAGTATCATTAGCTTGTCTTGTTTTAAATAGTTTTCTACCACTAGGATAAACAAAAACATATAATCCTTTTATACTAGGATCGCTAAATTTTATAAATTTTTTACCATTATCGCATTTTACGCTTTTCAAGAAACTATCTGTAAGTTTATTAATTTTTGCCATTTTTATTCTTTGTATTATTGTAAAAAGTAACCCATTTAGTAGCCCACTTTTTTAAAAGTAACCCACTTTTTTTGCAATATTTTAACACAAAAAATAACAAAATAGAATAAAAAAGAATGTTTATATAATCCCTTAAATATAGGATTTTAAAGATAATTTATTGAAAAATAACACTTGGGAGTAAAAAACAAATGGTGCCCGAGGTCGGACTCGAACCGACACAAGGTTGCCCTTACCAGATTTTGAGTCTGGCGCGTCTACCAGTTTCACCACTCGGGCTTTTTAAGATTTTAAATTAAAAATATAGAATGTGAGATTATACTAAAAAAAAATTAAAACAATATAAAATATTTATATAATAAATGAAAATATCTTTAAAATTTGGAACTTTTTTTGCTTGTAATATTTAAAATTTATTTGCGGAGCAAAACAATGAGAATTAGTAATCAGTATAACTACTATACTTCCATACAAAACTATACAGATGGGCAATCTTTGTTGAATAAATATAATTTGCAATTACAAACAGGTCAACTTATTCAGCATTCTTGGGAAAATGCAAATGTTTATATTAATGGTTCAAGATTAGAATATGAGATGGCAAATATAGGTCAGATTATTCAAGGAACCCAAGCAGCACAAGAAATGGCAAAAAATACTGATACTGCTTTAAAAAATATCACTGAACTTTTGGAAAAATTTAAAACGCTTTTAGTAAAAGCTTCTAGTGATGGAAATTCTCAAACTTCAAGAGAGGCTATAGCAAAAGAACTTAAACTTGTAAGAGATTCTATTGTAAATATCGCAAATACTAGTATTAATGGACAATATTTATTTGCAGGATCTAATACAGCTACAAAGCCTTTTGATAAATTTGGAAATTATACTGGTAATAAAGATAATATTTTCGTAGTAAGTGGCGCTGGTACTCAAATTCCTTATAACATACCTGGTTGGGATTTATTTTTTAAACCTGATTCGAATATTAATAAGATTATCTCTACAAATGTGTCAATGATAGATGGTAGATATGATGTTAATTCTAATCCTGAGCAAAAAAAATATCTAAATGAAGAATCTAAATTTTCCTATCTTATAGGTCAAAATTATATACAAAATGGCGGACTTGATCCTGATAAAGATTTTGATTATGCAGATAGTAAATTGCCTTTCCCAAGTTCATCAATGTATATTCAAGGTGTCAGACCTGATGGAACAAGCTTTAAAGCAACTATCAATGTAGGGCCTGAAGATAAAATAGGTGATGTTTTAGAAAATATTGGTAAATTATATGGTAACACGGATGCAAATAAAGTTGTCGAAGTGACTATGAATGATAGCGGCCAAATAGAAATTAAAAATTTACAAGAAGGCAATAGTTCTTTAGATTTTCATGCGGTTGCTATGACACCACAACTTCAGGATGCAGATCAAATCAAAGCTTTAAGTGCTGCCGCTGCTGCTGAGGGTATCAGCATGGATGAAGTGACTAATCGTATCATGCAAGCAGCACATGGTGGAGATTTGAATAATACCAAAAGTCCAGTTACTATTGAGGTAAATGGTGAGCAATTTACTGTAGATATACATAAAACAGATTTTATAAAAAGTAATATCAATGGTAATAAAACCAATGGAGCTGATTTTGATGTGCCTTTTGAAAAAGATGGTAATACTGTTTTTGGTAATGTTTCTCAAGTGATTAAAGGCACTAGTGAGTATGCTACTGATAGTACAAAACTTAGCGAAGTTTTAGCAAATGCTAATGGGGACATGAAGGGTCAAAAACTTGAAATGGAGATTACTTCTAAAAGTGGTCAAAAATATAAGGTTGAAATTGACTTAGAAAATTCCAAAGTTAGCTACCAAGATCCAAATGATCCTACTAAAACTATAAGTTTTCCTATTACTCACTCCCAATATAATGAAGCAACAGGAACTTCAGTAGGTATGCAAACAAGACCTGAGGATATTACTTATGGTCAATTAAATGATATTATAGGTATGTTTGCAAGTGATAAGGTTCCAACTACTACAATCAATGCAAATCCAAATGGAACGATCAATAATGGTGATTTTCAAACTATTCAACAAAATATAAATGATTCTAAAGATTTTGTAGAAGTTAGTATGGATTATAAGGGTCGTATAAGTATTACTGATAAATTTTCAACTAATACAAATATAGGTCTTATTTTAAAAGATTCAAATTCAAACAGTGGTTTTCCTCCAGCAGGTGAGGTAAGCAATGGTTCTGGTTTTGTATTTAGCGCAAATAATTCTTTAACTATTGATGATCCAAATATTGATTTAATTAAAGATTTAGATGAGATGATAGATGCTGTTTTGAATGGTAATATGAGAGCTGACTCAGAAGGAAGTGATCCTAGAAATACAGGTTTGCAAGGAGCCTTAGAAAGGATTGATCATTTGCAGGATCATGTTAGAAAAATGCAAACAACCATAGGCGCTTATACTAATAATATAGAAGAAACAAATAAAAGAATGACTTTTTTAAATATCAATGTAGCTTCTATAAAAAGCGGTGTAACTGATGCTGATTATGGTCAGACTTATATGCAGTTTATGCAAACTATGGTTTCTTATCAAGCTATGCTTTCAGCTACTTCTAAAATTTCTCAAATGAGTTTATTAAACTACTTATAATTTTTTGATATAATAGCTTTTTTCTTTATAAAGGATATATTATAAAAAAAGAAGCTATTTTTGTTATTTCTAATATTTTTATTTTTTATTTTTGTTTAAGTGCTTTGATACCCGATCAAGCTTTAGTAAGTATTATAGGGTATTCTTTTGCAAAACTTAGTTATTTTTTATTTGGATCATTGACTAAAATTTACCCTTTTGTCTTTTTTTGGTTTAATTATCTTTTGTATAAAAATGATTATAACTTTGAACTTATTGAGCGTAGATTTAGCGTGGCTATTTTTGCTTGTATTTTTGCTTCGCTTGTTTTTGCTTCGGCATTTTTACAAGATAAAGGTTATATAGCTTCTGCTATGTTTGTGATTTTAGATGGACTTTTTGGAAAAATAGGAAGTTTAATCTTAGTGATTTTGCTTTTAGCTTTTGCTTTTAGTATTTCTTTTCCGCAAATTATCAAAGAAGTATTTAAAATAGAGCTTGATTTTGATTTTTATTTAAAACTTGAAACTTTAATTAAAAATAAAATTTTTGGATTTTTTGGTGGTGATAAATACGAAAATGAAACTAAAGAAGAACAAGAAAAACTTAAGCAAGAGCTTTTAATCAAAGAAAAAAAAGAAGAACTCATCGAAAAAGAAGAGTTGCCAAAACAAGAGGTTCAAGAAAGTAAAAAATTCAATCTTGAAGATTTAAAAAACCAAGAATTAGAAGAAGTGGTAATTAGCGAAGAGGATAAAAAATTAAGTTCAAGCTATATTCATGAGCTTTCAGAGCCTATTGCAAGTTTTGCTCAAAAAGCTAGTCAAATAAATATAAAGGAAGATGAAATGACCCCTGAAGAGTATTTATCAAAATACAAAAATAAAAGTGAAGATATTTATACTCAAACTTTAAAAAGTAAAAATTTAGATGAACCAAGCTATAAAAGACGCAATATGGACTTAAATGAAAATAAAGAAGAAGTGATAGAAGAAAATTCTTTATTTGCCAAAGAGCTTAAAGAGCGTGAGCAAATGCTGCAAAAAGCTAAGTTGCTAGAAGAGTATAAAGCTTTACAAAAAGAAAAAATTTTAGAAGAGCTTAATGAGGATTTTAAAAAAATTGAAGAATTAAACGCCATAGAAGCACAAAAAGAAGCTGAGTTTAAAAAAATTCAAAACAAAACTAGCTTTTTAGGGGTAAAAGATTTTAAAGATGAGGATTTTATCCCGCAAAATGAAGTTAAAGAATTAGATTTTAGTGAGGATGATTTTGCTAAGCCTGTTAGTATAGAAGAGCTAAGAAGTAAAAAAAACTATGAAAGTCCTTTTGTAGTAGAAGAAGTGCAAAATGAAATTAAAGAAGAAAAAGTTCCATTTGAAATTATTCAAGAGCCTATAGTAGAAGTAATAGAAAACAAAACACACCATTCTATCGCTAATGAAGTGAGTGAAAATAAAGCTTTATTAAAAGATCTTGACTTTGGAAATTTTGAAAAACCAAAAGATTTTTCTTTACCACCTTTAGATTTTTTAACTATGCCAAAAGAAGGCAAAAGTGAAATCAATGAAGAAGAAATCGATAGAAAAATTTATGATTTATTGGAAAAATTAAGACGTTTTAAAATAGGTGGTGATGTAGTTAGAACCTATACAGGCCCTGTTGTAACTACTTTTGAATTTCGTCCAGCAGCAGATGTTAAAGTAAGTAAAATTTTATCATTACAAGATGATTTAGCTATGGCTTTAAAAGCTCAAACTATAAGAATTCAAGCTCCAATCCCAGGTAAAGATGTAGTGGGAATTGAAGTTCCAAATGAAAAAATCGATACG
Organism: Campylobacter sp. FU_497; assembly: GCF_025772425.1. NCBI lineage: Bacteria > Pseudomonadati > Campylobacterota > Epsilonproteobacteria > Campylobacterales > Campylobacteraceae > Campylobacter > Campylobacter sp. FU_497. Next base: position 14,674 of record NZ_JAKMSC010000015.1, read on the forward strand.
ATTTACTTAAGAGAAATTTTAGAAAGTGAGGTATTTAAAAATTCTAGCTCACCTTTAACCATAGCTTTGGGTAAAGATATAGTAGGCGATCCTTTCATCACAGATCTTAAAAAGCTTCCTCATCTTTTAATAGCAGGAACTACAGGAAGTGGTAAAAGTGTGGGTATAAATTCTATGCTTTTATCTTTGCTTTATAGAAATTCGCCAAAAACACTAAGATTAATGATGATAGATCCTAAAATGCTTGAATTTAGTATTTATAATGATATTCCACATTTACTTACACCGGTAATTACTGATCCTAAAAAGGCGGTAAATGCTTTATCAAATATGGTGGCTGAAATGGAACGCAGATATCGCTTGATGGCTGAAGCAAAAACTAAAAATATAGAAAATTACAATGAAAAGATCAAAGAACAAGGTGGAGAAATTTTACCATTTATTGTAGTGATTATCGATGAGTTGGCTGATTTAATGATGACAGCAGGTAAGGATGTAGAGTTTTATATAGGTCGTTTAGCACAAATGGCAAGAGCAAGCGGAATTCACTTAATCGTAGCCACACAACGCCCTTCAGTAGATGTTGTTACCGGTGTTGTAAAAGCAAATTTACCAAGTAGAATTTCTTATAAAGTAGGGCAAAAGATAGACTCTAAGGTTATTTTAGATTCTATGGGTGCTGAAAGTTTGCTAGGGCGCGGGGATTGTTTATTTACCCCTCCTGGTATGAGTGGTTTAGTGCGTTTGCACGCACCTTTTGCAAGTGAAAATGAAATCGAAAATATTGTAGAGTTTTTAAAAGCTCAACAAGTAGTAGAATATGATGAGAGCTTTTTAAAAGATGATAGTCAAGATGGAGCTTATAAAAGAAGTGAATTTGATGATGGAGATTTAGATGAACTTTATGAAGAAGCAAAGGCTGTAATCTTAGAAGATAGAAAAACTAGTATTTCTTATTTGCAAAGACGCTTAAAAATAGGCTATAACCGTGCAGCAAATATCATAGAACAACTTTCACAAACAGGTGTTTTAAGCGAACCTGATGCAAAAGGCCAAAGAGAAATTTTATGATTAATTTCTTATTGCCTTATTATGATCTTTTAAAGTAGAGGTAAAAATATGCCTATTGGTTTTTTTATCTCTTACAAAGTATAAATATTCTGTTTTGGCAGGAAAAATAGCTGCCTTGATAGCTTCAAATGATACATTACACACAGCTTCTTTTGGTATGCCATTAAATTTATAAGTGTTATAAGAACTATTATCTGATCTTATTCTTTGTGGAGTAATTTTTTCATGAGAATATTTTCCATAATTTAATGTCCCATCCATTTGAAGCTTCATACCTTTTCTTAAACGATTTCTAATTACAGATGAAACTATAGGCATTTCTTCATTGCTCGCTGCTTCTTTTTGTATAATGGATGCTATAATGATATACTCATGCCATTTTTTTTCATTATATTCTCTAAAGATTTTATAAGAAAGTTTTTTAAATTCATTTGTAGAATAAGCTAAAAGATATTTCACCAAAAGCTCTTCTGTAATACCTTTTGGAATTTTATAAGTTTCAGGAAAAAGCATACCTTCTTTAAAAGGACTTTGTTTGTAAAATTCCTGCATTAAAGTCTTGGCATTTAAATTTAATTTTGGTGCTAATTCTTCAAAGAAAATTTCAGTTGTTTCTCCAGGAATTAAAGTAATAGTTTCAAGTGCTGCCTTAGCAACAGTAAGTTTATGTAAAAATTCAGCTCTATTTAGTTCTTTTGTACCTATATTTATCCAGCCAGATTGCGGATGGCCCAAAAAATATAAAGTATATTTATCAATACTGCTCATTTTATAGTTATTTTTATCTAATTGCGTTATAATCTTGCTAACAGAACCTTGTGGTATAAAAACTACAGAGTTTGTTTTTATAGGTAAAAGTAGATAATAAAAAATGGATAAAAGAAAAATTAAAATCAAATCACAACATATTAAAAAAATTCTTAAATTTTTAGCATTACCTATGATACTTTTCATTGCTTTGTTTATTTACCTCAAAAATGGAATTTATATAGAAAAATTAGAATTTTCTTCTATTAATTTGGAGAAATTATATATTAAATTAGATAAAAAACTCATTTTAAATGCTAAAAAAGTCGTAGTAAATTCTCAAAGTCAAAGTACTCAAAATGAAACTAGCGCAAGTAAAGCTGTGCAGCTTATCAAAGATGTAAAATATATTTATTGGTTTTTTCAAGAAATCAATATAGATGAAATTTTTGTTAATAACTATCCTGTGGAATTAATTTATAAAAATAATCTATTTTTTGTAAATAGTAAAAATCTTTTAGTAAAAGTAAATTTAAAAATTAATGATAAAAATATACAAGCTAATATTGATAATTTTATTTTAAAAGATCATAATCTTAGCGTAATTGGTTCCTTGCTTATTAATCCTAAGACAAAATTTTATACTTTTAAAGGTAAAATTGATAGTGATTTTTTAAAAAGTGATGTTAAATTTTCACTCAAAAGAGAAGAGATTGCTTATGAATTAGAAAATATAAGCTCAAATAATATTTCGCAAATTTTTGATATTTTAGTAGAAAATGGGGTGCATTTGCCTTCTAATCTTGCTCTTTGGGTGGGTGGTAAGGTAAAGGCTGATTTTTATTTTATAGAAAAATTAACCGGTTTTGCAGACTTTGGAAAACATAGATATTATTTAAATGATATCAATGCCAAAGGTTATGTAAATAATTTAAAAGTAGTTTTAGATAAAGGCATAGATCCTATCATCAGTCCTTTTGTAAGGCTTGAATTTGCCAAACAAAGACTTGATTTTATTTATGATGAATTACGTTTTAATAATTATGATTTAACTCAAAGTCAAATTTATATAGATAATATGCTAAATGAAAAAGCAGGAATTTATATACGCATTAAAAGTGATAATGCTAGAGCTGATTATAGGGTTAATAAAATTTTACTTTTATACGATATAAAATTACCATTTTTACAAAATAATGGCGTCACAAAGACTGATTTAACATTGAAAATTCCTTTTGATCATCCTGAGAAAATTACTTATAATGGTAGTTTTAATATTATTAATTCAAATATAAATATAAGTGATTTTAAGATAGCTCAAGCAAATCTTACTTTAAAAAAAGATAAGCTAGATATACAAAATGCAAGTGTGCAAAGTAGTATGATTAACGGTGATTTTAATGCAAGTGTTGATTTAAAACAGAAAAAAGGTGATTTTAAAACCTTTATAACAAACCTAGAACTACCACAAGAGAGCTTAAAAATGGAAAATAAATTTCTTGATTTAAGCCTTGATTTTGACAAAAATATTAGTTTATATAATAAAGAATTTACTACAACTTTAAATTTTGATCAAGGTATGTCTGTTTATGTTGAAAAACTTGCAAAATATAAAAATTATTCTAAACTAATGCAAAAAAATAAAGTGCATGATGGGGAATTATCTTTAAACACTTTAAATTTCCAAGATTTTAATGTAGATATTAATAATACTACTTTTGAATCATTTTTACTTTATAAAGATAATAATCCTTATGAGTATGATAGTTTTAGTATAAAAATAAAAGGAGATGATTTTAATTTAACTAGTGCAAGTGGTAGTGTTTTTGCTCAAAAAGACAATGATGATGTAAATATCACTTTAAATAATATTAATTTATTGATTTCACAACAAGACACAGAGAATACTTTAGATACCCTTGAAAATTCAACTTACAATATTAGTGGGAAAAATATAGATTTGATTTTGAAAGATTTTAATAAAACCTTAGATTTTGATCAATTTGACGCTAAAATCAAAAAAGATTATTTAAAAGCTTGGGCAAATAGAAATGAATCTAAATTTGATTTTTTGCTTAAAGAAAATCAAATGCAAATTAGAGCTTTAAAAATGGATGATGATTTTTTAAACACCTTTATGCGTCAAAATGTTTTTGAAAAAGGTGAGTTTAATCTTTATGTTGATGGTAATAGCACTGATTTTTTTAAAGGTAAGTTTTTATTTAAAGATACTTATTTGAAAGATTTAAAATTTCATCAACAACTTTTAAGCTTTATTGATACCATACCTAGTTTACTTTTATTTAAGGCACCTACCTTTAACGAAAAAGGCTTTAGCGTTGAAAATGCTGGTATAAGTTTTAACCGTAAAAAAGATCTTTTTGAAATAGACGCACTTAATTTTAATGGTGATAGTGCAGATGTGCTAGGTCAAGTTAAAATCAACTTAAGAAATAATCAAGTGGATGGTTTATTAGAGCTTAGAACGCTAAAATCAGCAAGTTCTGTTATTTCTAAAGTTCCTATTATCAATCAAATTATATTAGGCAAAGATAGGCAAATTAGCACACAAATTAAATTAAGTGGAACAGTGGAAAGCCCTGAGTTTAAAACTCAACTTATCGCACAAAGTTTGCAACTTCCTTATCATTTAATTAAAAATATTTTTGAATTGCCGGCTAATTTAGTGAAATAAATACAAAAAGGAGAAACAATGAAAATCACTATTATAGGTGCAGGAAATGTTGGTGTAAGTACTGCTTATGCTTTGATTTTAAGAGAGTTAGTTGATGAACTTGTTTTAATTGATATTAATAAAGATTTGCTTTTTGCTAGAGAATTAGAATTAAGTCAGAGTATAGTTGCTTTTAATTTTGATATTAAAATAACTTGCACAGATGATTATGTGCACTCAAAAGATTCTCAAGTGGTTATTTTTAGTGCGGGAGTGGCTAGAAAAGAAGGTCAAAGTAGGGATGAGCTTTTTACCATTAATGCTAAAATTATGCTTGAGTGTGCTAAAAATATTAAAAAATTTAACAACGATCCTTTGTTTATCATAGTAAGCAATCCTGTGGATTTTTTGCTTAATGCTCTTTATGAAAGTAAATTATTTTCATCAAAAAAAATTATTGCTATGGCAGGTGTTTTAGATAATGCTAGATTTAAATATGAAGTTGGTAAAAAGCTAAATATAAAAACTTCATGTGTAGATACTAAGCTCATAGGTTTTCACAATGATAGCATGGTTTTAGTAAAATCTCAAAGTAAAGTTCAAAGCAAAGCATTAAATGAGGTTTTAAATAAACAAGATCTAACGCAAATAGAACAAGAAGTTAAAACAGGTGGTGCTAAAATTATAAAATATTTAAAAACTTCAGCATATTTGGCTCCTGCAAGTGCTTGTGTGAGAATGATAGAAGCTTTAAAAAGTGGAGAATTTTTACCAATATGTGTGATTTTAGATGGAGAATATGGCATAAGAGAAAAAGCTTTTGGGGTTATGGCAAGAATTAGTCTTGATGGAGTGCTTGAAACTTTAGAGTTAAAATTAGATAACCAAGAACAAATTGCATTAGAAAATTCTTTTATTCAGTATAATTATAAATAATTTTTAGGAGTTTTTTACTCCTAATGTTACTTTGTGTTATAAATATCTATTTGTTTTGCTTTATATCTTAAATAATATTAATTCATGCTATAAATTCGCTATAATAAAAAGTTTGTTTTAAAAATAATTTTTGATAAAAAATCATTAAAAATAATAAAATTTTGAAAGGAATATTAATGATAACCCCAGAAAATACACCAGTTTGGGTTGATGAAGCAAGATGTAAAGCTTGTAATATCTGTGTTAGTTATTGCCCAGCTGGAGTTTTAGCAATGAGAGATGAAATCAGTGCAGTTTTAGGACAGATGATAGAAGTGGTTCATCCTGATTCTTGTATAGGCTGTAGTGAGTGTGAAAGTCATTGTCCTGATTTTGCGATTTTTGTTGCCAAAAGAGATGAATTTAAATTTGCAAAACTTACGCCAGAAGCCAAAGAAAGAGCGCAAGCTATTAAAGAAAATAAATATAAAAAATTAAACGCATAGGAAAAATAATGAGAGAAGTGATATCAACAGGTAATGTTTTAGTAGCAAAAGCTGCGATTGATTGTGGCTGTAAATTTTTTGGTGGTTATCCAATTACTCCAAGTTCTGAAATTGCACATGAATTAAGCCATATGCTACCAAAAAATGATGGTACTTTTATACAAATGGAAGATGAAATTTCAGGTATTAGTGTGGCTTTGGGTGCTTCTATGAGTGGAGTAAAATCTATGACAGCAAGTAGTGGGCCTGGAATTTCTTTAAAAGCTGAGCAAATTGGTTTGGGTTTTATAGCTGAAATTCCACTAGTAATTGTAAATGTTATGAGAGGTGGTCCATCAACTGGTCTTCCAACAAGGGTTGCACAAGGAGATTTATTTCAAGCAAAAGCTCCAACACATGGAGATTATGCAAGTATAGCTTTAGCTCCTGCTTCATTAGAAGAAGCTTACACTGAAACCATTAGAGCTTTTAATCTAGCTGAAAAATATATGACACCAGTATTTTTGCTTTTAGATGAAACTATAGGACATATGAATGGTAAGGCAAAATTACCTGATTTAGAAGAATTAGAAATTATTAACCGTAAAAAATTTATGGGCGATAAAAAAGATTATAAACCTTATGCAGCAGGGGAAAATGAAGCTGCTACGCTAAATCCTTTCTTTGAAGGTTATCGTTATCATATCACAGGACTTCACCATGGTGATATAGGCTTTCCAACAGAAGATGGAGCGATAGTAGATAAAAATATGAAAAGATTATTTGGTAAGATTAAAAATAATACCGATGAAATTTGTACTTATGAAGAGTTTATGTGTGATGATGCACAGTTTTTAATCATTGCTTATGGAAGCGTTGCAAGATCTGCTAAAGAAGCTATTTTAAGACTTAGAGAAGAGGGTTTAAAAGTAGGGCTTTTTAGACCTATTACCCTTTATCCAGTAGCTGAGAAAAAAATAGCTCAAGTAGTATCTAAATTTGAAAAAGTTATGGTTAGCGAGCTTAATATGGGGCAATATTTAGAAGAAATTCAAAGAGTAAGCAAAAGAGATGATTTTATTAGCTTACACCGTGCAAATGGTCGCCCTATAACCCCAAGTGAAATTATTGCTAAAGTAAAGGAGAATATGTAAAATGGCTTTTAATTACGATGAATATTTAAGAGTAGATAAGCTTCCAACACAATGGTGCTGGGGTTGTGGGGATGGTGTTGTTTTAAAAGCTATTATTAGGGCTATTCAAAAACTTGGCTGGAATATGGATGATGTTTGCTTAGTTTCTGGTATAGGTTGTAGTGGTAGAATGAGTTCTTATGTAAATTGTAATACAGTGCATACTACCCATGGTAGAGCTATTGCTTATGCAACAGGGATTAAGCTAGCAAATCCTAAAAAACATGTAATCGTAGTAAGTGGAGATGGTGATACTTTAGCAATTGGTGGAAATCACACCATCCATGGATGTAGAAGAAATATAGATTTAACCCATATTTTAATCAATAATTTTATTTATGGTCTTACAAATTCACAAACTTCACCAACTACTCCACAAGGTTTTTATACTGTCACTGCTCAAGCAGGTAATATAGATCCAAATTTTGACGCTTGTGAACTTACTAAAGCTGCTGGGGCTTCTTTTGTAGCAAGAACAAATGTTATAGAAGCAAATAAGCTTGAAAATATTATTTTTAAAGCTTTATCTCACAAAGGTTATAGTTTTGTAGATGTATTTTCAAACTGTCATATTAATCTTGGGAGAAAAAATAAAATGGGTGAAGCTGTAAGCATGCTTGATTGGATTAAAAATCGTTGTGTGGATAAGTCTAAATTTGAACAATTAGACTATGAACAAAGAGCAGATAAATTTCCTACAGGAATTTTGCACCAAGACGAAAGCAAAGCAGAATATTGTGAAGCTTATGAGGAAGTTAGAAGAGCCTTGAAAGAAAAAAGAATGGTTGATTTGGGAGTATTAAAATGAAATATCAATTAAGATTTTGCGGTGAAGGTGGACAAGGGGTTATCACTGCAGGTGAAATTTTAGCTAAAGCTGCCATTAAAGAAGGGCGCAATGCTTTTAAAGCTTCTACTTATACTTCTCAAGTTAGAGGTGGACCAACTAAGGTTGATATCATCATTGATGAAAGTGAAATCTTTTTTCCTTATGCAGTAGAAGGTGAAGTTAGTTTTATGCTTTCAACTGCTGATAAGGGTTATCATAGTTTCAAAGATGGTGTTTGTGATGGCGGTGTTATAGTTGTAGAGCCAAATTTAGTTCATCCAAGTAAAGAAGATTATGCTAGATGGAAAATTTTTGAAATTCCTATTATTACTATAGCTAAAGAAGAAGTAGGTAATGTAGCTACTCAATCAGTTGTTGCTTTAGCTATAGCTGCTTATATGAGTAAATGTATTGATATTGATGCGTTAAAGCAAACTATGCTTGATATGGTGCCTGCAAAAACTAAAGAAGCAAATGCAAAAGCTTTTGATTTAGGTATAGAATACGCTAAAAAAGCACAAGTAGTTTCTTGATTTTTCAAGAAACTCTCCTTATAAAATAATATTTATTAAATTATCGTTATAATATTTTCCATTTTAAGCAAAAAGGTAAAATAATGAAAGAGCTAAATGGCTCGCAAATGATTTGTGAAGCATTAAAAGAAGAAAATGTTAAAGTAGTTTTTGGTTATCCTGGTGGTGCAGCTTTAAATATTTATGATGAAATTTATAAGCAAACTCATTTTAAACATATCCTAGTTCGACACGAGCAAGCGGCCTTACATAGTGCTGATGCTTATGCTAGAATGAGTGGTGAAGTTGGTGTGGCAGTAGTTACAAGTGGACCTGGTTTTACTAATACAGTTACAGGTTTAGCTACTGCTTATAGTGACTCTATACCTTTGGTTTTAATTTCAGCTCAAGTTGCAAATTCTTTAATAGGAACAGATGCCTTTCAAGAAATCGATGCTATAGGTATTTCAAGACCTTGTGTAAAGCATAATTATTTAGTAAAAAATATTGAAGAATTACCTAAAATTTTAAAAGAAGCTTTTTATATTGCAACAACAGGTAGAAAAGGGCCTGTGCATATTGATATACCTAAAGATGTTACTGCTGCTATAGGTAAATGGCATTACCCTAAAGAAATTTCTATGAAAACTTACAAGCCAACTTATAAAGGAAATATCAAGCAAATTAAAAAATTAGTAAGTTTGATTAAAAATGCTCAAAAACCTTTATTTTACCTAGGTGGTGGTTGTGTAGCTTCTAATGCTAGTGATGAGTTGAGGGAATTAATTCATTTTTGTCAAATTCCTGCAGTTGAAACTTTAATGGCTTTAGGGACTTTAAGAAGTGATGATAAGCTTAATTTAAAAATGGCAGGTATGCATGGGAGTTATTGTGCAAATATTGCTTTAAGTGAGTGTGATTTGCTCATTGCTGTGGGTGCTAGGTTTGATGATAGGATTACTGGTAAAACAAGTGAGTTTGCTAAGGGCGCAAAAATCGTTCATATTGATATAGATCCAAGCTCTATTTCTAAAATCATCGAAGCACATTTTCCTATAGTTGGGGATATTAAAAGTGTTATTTTAGATACCTTAGAAGAATTAAAAAAAGAAAGTTTTGATAATACAAAATACCAAGAATGGTTTAAAACTTTACAAAGATACCAGCAATTATATCCTTTAATCTATGAAGATAGTGATGAAGTTTTAAAACCTCAATGGGTTATAGAAGAATGTGCTAGATTAGCTCCTGATGCAAGGATAATTACTGATGTAGGGCAACATCAAATGTGGGTAGCACAATTTTATCCTTTTAATTATGCTAGACAACTTGCAACAAGTGGTGGGCAAGGGACTATGGGTTATTCTTTACCAGCTGCGCTTGGAGCTAAATTAGCTGTGGGTGAAGAAGTGGTGGTAAATTTTGTAGGCGATGGTTCTTTTTTAATGAATATACAAGAGTTAATGACAGCAAGTGCTTATGGAATTAAAGTGATTAATATCATTTTAAATAATTCTTTTTTAGGTATGGTAAGACAATGGCAAAGTATGTTTTATAAAGAAAGATTTTCTAATACAGATTTAACAAGCCAGCCTGATTTTATTACTATTGCTAAAGGTTTTCATTGTGAGGGTTATAATGTCTTTAATAAAGAAGAATTTCAAAAAGCTTTCAAAACAGCCTTAGAATCTAAAAAAACTTGTGTTTTAAATGTGGCTATAGATCGTTATGAAGATGTATTACCTATGGTGCCTGCAGGTGGAGCTATTTATAATATGATTTTACCTAGCTATAAAAACAAGGATAAAAAATGAAAAGAAGAGTAATTTCTGTCATTGTATTAAATGAGCATGGGGTATTATCACGCGTTGTTGGGCTTTTTTCAGGACGTGGTTATAATATAGAATCTCTTACTGTTGCTCCACTTGATGATAAAGAATTCTCAAGGATAAATATCGTTACTTTAGGCGATGAAAAAGTTTTTGAACAAATCATAAAACAACTTCATAAACTCATACCTACTTATAAGGTAATTGATTCTAGTGATTTTATAGAAAAAGAAACAGCCTTGGTAAAGATTGCTTTAAGTGAAAATTTTGCAGGCTTAGATGCTATATTAAAAGCTTATAATGGCAGTGTAACTTATAGTGATGATGAGTTTATTATAGTAATGGCAAGTGATAATGCAAAAAATATCGATAACTTTTTAAAAACCATGAAAAAGTATAATCCTATTAGTGTAGTTAGAAGTGGTTCTATTTTAATGGAGGTAAAATGAAAATTAGTGAAATTGCTAAATTTTTAGGCATAGAATATTGCGGAGAAGATATAGAAATTACAGCTTTGAATTCTTTGAATAATGCAAGTTTTACTGAACTTAGTTATTGTGATGGAGAAAAAAACTCTAAAAAAATTGCAAGTAGTGGAGCTGGGGCTATATTAGTCTCAAAAGAATTTGAAAATTTAGTTTCAAAAGATTGTATTAAGCTAGTCGTTGATAATCCACATTTATCTTTTGCGCTTTTAAGTAAGCTTTTTGCAAAACCTTTAATCTCTAGTGAAAAGAAAAATTCTAAAATCGCTAAAAGTGCCAAGATTATGCCAAATGTTTATATAGGCGAAAATGTCCAAATAGCTGATCATGTAGTAATAATGGCAGGTGCTTATATAGGTGATAATGTAAGTATAGGTGAATATACTATAATCCATCCAAATGTTGTGATTTATAATGACACTAAAATAGGTAAAAAATGTCATTTACTGGCAAATTGTGTTATAGGTAGTGATGGTTTTGGTTATGCGCATACAAAAAATGGCGAGCATTATAAGATTTATCATAATGGAAATGTTATTTTAGAAGATTTTGTGGAAGTTGGAGCTTGTACGACTATCGATAGAGCGGTTTTTGAAAGTACTATCATAAAGCAAGGCACAAAGATTGATAATCTTGTTCAAGTAGGGCATAATTGTGAAATAAGGGAGAATTGTCTTATAGTGGCTCAAAGTGGAATTTCAGGCTCAAGTATTTTAGGTAAAAATGTCATCATGGGTGGACAAAGTGCTACAAGTGGGCATTTAGAAATAGGAGATTTTGCTACCATAGCCGCAAGAGGCGGGGTCACTAAAAATTTAGAAGGTGCTAGGGTTTATGGTGGTTTTCCTATCATGCTTCAAAAAGATTGGCTAAAATTTCAAGCAAAAATTATCACAGCTTTTAGGGATAAACATGAGTAAAAAAATATTTAAAACTATAGAATTACATGGCAGTAAAAGTGGAGAAATAAGTCTTTGTAATCTTTCCAATCCTTATGGTATAGGAAGTAATGATATCTTAAGTATAGGTGTGGCTTTAAAAAAAGAAAATGGAATAGATTGGAAAGTTCATATTCCATATGAAAATTTAAAAGATCTTATCCTAGCACTTCAAGAAATAGAAAAAAGTAAAGCCTAGTTTAAAAACTAGGCGTATTTAAATCTCGTTTTCTTCCTGCGCTAATAATTAAAACAAAATTAAGTACAATCAAAACATACACAAAAGTTGGTACAGGAAAAGCATCGCCATTTGCATAAGAATGAAGCCCAGAAAGGTAAAAATTTACTCCAAAATAAGTCATTAATATACTATAAAAGGCTAAAACACTAGCACTTGCAAAAACAAAAATAAAATAAGTTTTGAAAATAAATCTTAAGTGTAATACCATGGTATAAACTACAATAGAAATCAAAGCCCAAGTTTCTTTTGGATCCCAACCCCAATATCTTCCCCAGCTTTCATTGGCCCAAACTCCACCTAAAAAATTTCCTATCGTAAGCATTGCAAGTCCTATTATCATAGACATTTCATTAACGCAGTGTAGTTTAGTGATGTTTAAATCTATGTTTTTATTTTTACCCCTTAAAGTAAAAAGAATTAAACTTAAAATCCCTACAATAAAACAAAGTGCTAAAAATCCATAGCTTGCTGTTATAATTGAAACATGAATATTAAGCCAATATGATTTTAAAACAGGTACTAAATTTCCAATTTGAGGATCCATAAAGCCAAGATGAGCTACAAAAAGTGAAATACCTGCTAAAAAGCTCGCAGCACATAAGGCTAAGAGTGATTTTCTAAAAAATATCACAGCACTTATCGCACAAGCAAAAGCTATGTAAATCATACTTTCATAAGCATTGCTCCAAGGAGCGTGCCCACCTACATACCAACGAATGCTTAAAGCTAGTGCATGTATGATTACACATATGCTTAAAATGATGTAAAAAAATCTATATACAAAGGCAGATAAAGTAATATTTTTTAATATAGTATAAAAACTTAAAAAGAAAAACACTAATGCAAAGCTAATATAAACAAAAGTTAGATTATCAAAGATGTTATGGTGATTAAGTAGTATTTCAAGATCTAATCTTTCTTTTGGTGGTAAAACATTGCTTCCATAATGATTTTGAAAGTCTTTTAAAGATTGTAAAATTTCATTTGCATCTTGCCATTGATTATTTTCAATACCATTGCGAACTTGTAAAAAATAGCTAACTAAAAGCATTTGCAAACGCTCTACATCTTCTTTTGCAAAAGGTAAAATTTGTACCGGTGAGTACCATTTTAAACTTTGCTCATTAATATCAGGAAAAATAGTTAAAGCTTGACCGCTATAAATATAATATGCATGATTTATTTTTTCATCTAAAGCTAGCAAATCTTTATCAAAGTTAGTTCTTAGCGAGGGCTTTTTGCGGTTAGCTTCCTCTACATAATTGCTAAGCTTATATATCCCATTATCAAACACATCATCAAATGCTATGTATTTTTCATTTATATCTGTGCCTATTAATTCTCTTAGCTTGCTTGTTTTTGTAGCTATCATTTTGATTTTTCTAAATTCTTTAGGATAAATCATCATAGCTAGAAAAATTTGATCATAGTGAAGATTTAAAAATTTTTCTTTTTGAGTGATTTTATAAACAAATTCCATTGCCAAAGTATCTAAAGGTTTGATTCTACCATTATGATCTTGCACAAGTAATCTTGCAAAATTTAAAGAATGTTCATAGGAATTCTTTTGCAAATTCGAGATTAAATTTAAAATTTCATTTTTATCTTCTTGTGCAAAAAGTGGAGTTTGTAAATTTGCAAAAAGCAAAATAAACAATACAAAACTTTGACCTTTTTTTAAATAAATGCTTAAACGATGAAATCTTGAGTTTTTATCAAATAAAACCCATAAAAATCCTAAAATCAATAAAGTATAACCTATATAAGTAGGGATTTTACCAGGATCTTTATTAACTGAAAGTATAGTGCCTTGCTCATCTTGATCATAAGAGCTTTGAAAAAATCTATATCCACCATAATCAAGAACATTATTCATAAAAATATCATAATCTAAGTTAATATTATTTTGCTCATCCATGATTTGAATTTTGGAAGTGTAAGAAGATGGACTCATAGAACCTAAATAACGCTCTAGTATAAAATCTTTTAAGTGTAATGCAAAAGGAAGCTTAATTTCTCTTGGTCCCCAATTGATAGTAAAATTTTTTCCCTGTAAGTTAAAATGCACTGCTTGTTTGTTTGTAAAATTTGGATTTAAAATTATTTGCGTATTTGCTTTTTGATAATTAATATTTAATTTTAAGCTAGCAGGTGTGATAGAGTCTTTTTGTGGAGTGTATTTGATAGAGCTTATGATTAATTTTTCACCATTTAAGTCAATAGTTTTTTCAAAATGCTTTTGAGTTAGTGAGGTAAAGCTAATAGGAAATTCAAAACTAGCATTAGTATCAAAATCAGTAATTTTTATAAATTCTTCTCTAGTGACTATGGTGTTAGAGTTTTGATTTTCTCTTATATGCATTCCACCTTCTAAGCCAAAATATCTAGTAAGTCCAGCACCGATTAAAATCACTATAAAAGATAAATGTAAAAGCAAGATAGAGTATTTTTTCTTTTGAAAAAGCTTATTATAAAATATCACTCCGATTAAATTTAAACCTAGTAATAAATGCAACATATCAAACCAAGCATTATTATAAATCAAAGCTTTAGCTGCACTAATACCAAAATCATTTTCTATAAAAGTTGCTACAGCACAAGCTATGGCGTATATACTCATTAGCAAAAAACTCATTGCAAAAGAAAAAAAATACTGCATTTTTAACCCTTAAATATTATTTTCTTTATAAAAATGTATAAGTTTTTGTGCTATGGTTGCTTCGTCTAAATTTTGATTTTCTTTTTGGTTTAAAAACTCCATTGTAGCGCTTAATCTTTTTGCGCTAATAAAACCAGGATAATTTAGCAAAGTTTGGCTGTTTTTGTTTAAAATTACAATAGTAGGGGTGGCCACTATATCATAAATACTAGAAAGTTCAGCTGTGCTTAAGTCACTTTTATGGTTTTTATAAAATGTATGAATTTTTTTATAGCTTATATTTATATAATAAGAGCTGTATTTGTCTTTTATAAGTTCTTGTATTTTTTTATCATTTTTAATTTCTTCTTTTAATTTATCACAATAAAGGCAGTGATTTGCGCTGAAAATGATTAAAATGTTTTTATCATCACTTTTTATATTTGTATTATCTTTAAATAAATGGGCTATTTCTTCATAAGATTTTTTATCTAAATCATTTGCTTTTTGTAAATTTTCTTTAGAAATTTGTGTACCGCTTGAGATTAAATTAGAATCAAGTTTTTCTTCATTAGAACAAGCTATAAAAAAAATACTTAAAAAACTAAGTGAGAGTATTGTTTTAAACATTTAAAATCCTTGAAAAAATTAGGAAAAGTCCTTATTCGCTATTATAGCGAATAAGGTTATAAGATAGTGTTAAAGAAAGTATAAAGCATTAAAAATAAAAATACTAAGCCAGTGATTAGCATTGCAAATCCTGCAAGTTTAGCTAGCCATTGATATGCTTTGAAATTACTTTTATTTTCATATAAAGTGTTTAATTTTCCACTTTCTTTTAAGCGTTTATACCATACGCTTCTTTCTTGTTTAATCTCTTCTTCACTAATACTTCCTGAAAAAATTACCATATCCATAGGGAAGCGATCTGCTCTAAAATGCGTATTAAAGAAGTGAATTGCAAAAATAAATCCTGTAGCAAGTAAAGCTTCATCAGAGTGAAGTAGGGTTGCTAAGTTGATTGCTTCACCTGGTAAAAATTTACCAAAGAAAGCAGGAAACCATAAAATAAGCCCTGAAATACCAATGATAAACATACCCCAAAATACTGCTAGATAATCAAATTTTTCCCAATAAGTCCAGCGGTCAAATTGCGGTCTTGGCCCAAAACCAAAGAACCATTTAAAATGATCTTTCATATCTTTAAAATCTTGCCAATTTGGCATTAAAGAATCAGGCCCAAAAGTAGCTTTTAAAACTTTCATAAAGCTTATTTTACCAGTTATTGGATCCCTTGCTACATCACGGCGTTTCCAATTTACAATGATGATTTCTCCAATGTGAGAGAAAAATACTGCAAACATTACCACGGCTGAAATATGATGTATGGTTGCAGCGTTAATGATATCTCCACCCATTAAATCAATCATAGGTTTAGCCCACGCTGAATCATAGAATTTTTGCGGTAAGCCTGAGAACGCAAGACCCAAAAAGCTAGCTGCCATAAAGAAATGCTGAATTCTATGGAAAGTACTAAATCTTCTTACTCTTACTTTATCTTCATGTGCTGCCTTTCTTGCTTCTTTCCATTCTTTAGGATATTTTATACGCATAGCAATTAAACGCAAGCACCAAAGTATAGTATGAGCTCCAAAGAAAACAAACACAGAAATCACTAAAATAGTCATGAATATATAAGCACCATGTAATCCAGGATATTTTTCGCCATCGCTATGATCAGCATGCGCCATCCAATTTACGAAATTTTCATTTGCATTTGGGTGGCATGATTTGCAAGTTTGAACACGGTTAATCGGCGAGAGAGTTGAGCTTCTTTCGCTTGATTTTAATATATTGTGTTTACCATGACAATCAGAACAAGTAGCAACACTTGGAGTTTCACCTGGCGTACTTAATACCATACCTTTACCATGGAAAGTCATATGAAAAGTTGTGCTTTTTTGTTTATGGCATTGTGCGCATTTTTGATCGACTAATTGTTTTTGTGAATAAATTCCTGAATGTTTTGGAGTGATATGAACAGAGTGACAAGTCGCACAAGATGGTTTTTCTTTTTTCTTTTGTGTATCTTGAGTAGGTAAGAACTCTTGCACCCCATGAGCGCTTTTTGCCAAAGCATTGCTTGCTTTTTCATGGCAAGTTGCACATTTTTGATTGATTAGGTTTTTACTTGCTGCAATATCAGCTCTAATGCCTTTGCCTTTTTGAGCATGACAATCACGACAAGATGGGGTGTTGCTAAATTTAAATCTTGAGTGGATAGTATCTTTAAACTCGATAATTTCTTTAGCTTTTTCCCATTTAACTGTGTCTATTTTTTCAACTTTTCTACCTGATGTTACCCATGATTCAATACCATCAAGCATTACAACAGAGTTCTTATAGCCAAGTTCTATAGCAACTGCAGCAGCTTGAGAAGCTTCAAATCTAAAACGATTTAAACCATAAAATACTAAATTTGCATTTTTATCATTAGGTAGTAAATTTTGCCAATTTTCCACATAGGTTGATATGGAATTAGGTATATAGCCATTAGCTTGTCTATCTTGCTCTGAGTTGACATCAAAAAAATAAGTATTATTTTGATCTAGCATTTCTTGAGCTTGTGCTAAGCTAATGCTTTTTACACCTTCTATTGAGCCTATTTCTCCATTAGCCTCAGCAAAAATAAACCCTGATGGCATAAAAAGAGTAAAAAGCACAATAAAAAGTCGAGTAATTAAATTTTTCAAGACTAGCTCCTTATTTTAAGGAAGAATTTTTCATTCTTCCTTTGTTTTTATTTACCATTTAGGATATTTTGTGCTTCTTGGATATAAATTAAAGCTTCTTCTATGATTTTCTTAGAATAAGCAGGCCCATGAACACCCCAAGAACCATCTTTTTCTAGTCTATCAGCTATGGCTTGAGCTTGATTTGTTAGGCTTAGTACTTTTGATTTTTGCTCTACTGAAAGTTTGGTTTTTTCAGCAAAAGTTTTATCAATACTTGCTATACCTTTTCTAATTTTCTCATAGCCTTCTTTAACGGGGTTTTGCCACTCCATTACTTTATCATAAATCATTTCTTGATTGCTAAAGTGAAGTTTTTCAGGTAAGGTTGATTGCACAGGACTATGACAACCACTTGCACCAGGACCCATTAGGTTAATATCACTAAAACTAGTTCTACCACAACTCCACATTAAATCAAGGAAAAATCTACCTTCATCATCTCTAGCTATAGTCCAACCACCAACTTTAGGCGATCTTTCTTTGCCTTCTGGTGGATTAAGTGTTTTTGCGGTTTTATCTACTTTGATATTCCAAATATGTGAAGCTCTAACATTATCAAACCCACCTTTATCAGGGTTTTGAACCGCTCCAAAGTTTTCACAACTCATCATATTTGGCATGTGACAAGCTGTACAGCTATCTTTTGCGTGAATTCCGCCTTTTTTGAAAAAGCTTGCTTGGGTTTCATGACAATCTTTGCAAGTTTTTTTAAGTTTTGTTTTAGTATAACCACTTTTCCAATCATTAAAAGTTACTTCATGTGGATCATGACAAGTATTACATCTCATACCCTTATCATAGTGTGCTGAAGAATACATTTGAGCACCTTCTGTTCCACACGCAGGACAACTTGATTTAAAATACGCATTGAAAGGTTTTCTAGGATTGATTTTAGCATCAGCTTCATTATATGAAAATCTTTGATGACATCTTTCACAATTTGATGGCATACCCGCACCTCTTGCTCCATAAAGATGTGCTCCAGCCCCGTGGCATTCTTCGCAAGTAATACCTTTTGAGATGGTATGTTTTTGAAGTTCTTTTGGATTACCCAGTGCTTTGTAAAATTCTTCCTTGCTCTTAAAATCAAATTTAAAAGTATGGCAGGTTTCGCAATATGCAGTAGCAGGTTGGAAAACTGCTTTTTCTTTATAAGTTGCAGCATAAGAGTTTGTTCCCCATACTTGAGAGCCATTTCCTCCAAAATCTTCCATTTTAGTAGGAAAACCAGGTGCAAAAGCAGCTATTTTTTGTGCCATTTCAGGAGTTAAAAACTCACTCCAAAGTCTTGAGAATTGATTACCTCCGGCGGTTAATTTACCACTTAAATCACTCAAATTTCCATCTTCAACATGGTAAGTTCCGCGCACAAGCCATCTATCTATAAAACCATATTTTGTTCTTGGTGTTCCAATGAGAGCATAAACATCATTTGGATAAATTCCATCAGGTAAAATAGTAGCTTGAGAGTTATACATAGGTTTTTTTAAACCTTCAGCTCCGCCAACTTCTTCCATTTCATGCGGGAAACGCACGGTTTTTGCATGGCGAGAACGCTCCCAAGAGGCATATTGAGCAGGGTGACACTCACCGCATTTTTTTGGGCCTACAAATTTGTTTGGAAAATCCAAAAAAGATTCATAAGGCAAGCGATAAGTAATAGAAGCTTGTTTTAAATCATGCTCAGCAGCAAATTTAGCTCCATTTTGATTTAAAACCCAGTTTTCAGTTCTATCGCTATGGGTAAATTTACCCACCAAACGCCCTTCCTTTTCATATTTAAAAATAGGGTGATGTTTGTAAAGATAGTCAAAAAATGCATCTTCTTGGGCTACATAACCATCAAGGGTTCTAGGCTCTGAAGAAGCAAAAGCTTGCGAACTTAAACTTATGCCTAAAGCTAAACAGGCATAGGTAGCAACCTTAGCTAATTTGTGTTTCATAACTTCCCTTTCGCGTGTTTTGTTAAAAGATAAAAATACTCTTATTTATTATCTATTAACTATTAAAGTATAATTGTGACTATTTTTTAATAAAAATTAACTTAAAAATATACTTATATTTATTTTTTGTTAATTTAAATAATAAAAATTATCATAATAGAAAAAAAGAAGTTATTTGCTAAATACTAAATTCTACTTATAGTTCCCACTACCTTACCCACGATTAAAAAATCGCCATTTTGATAATGTACATCTGCATAACTTAGATTAAAAGAGTGTAGATAAACCCCGCCTTTATTACTTTTAAAAATTTGTTTGATAAACAAACCATCTCGAGTATTTACTGCAAAAACTCCGCCTTCTTTAAAGCTTTTACTTTTATCTACTAAACACAAAGAATCATCTTTGATTTCAGGCTCCATACTATCGCCTATACAAGGGATGATATCACAATCTTTTGAGCCAAAAAAATCACTTAGTTTTTCATCTATAATCACTTCTGAAAAACTCACATTATCATTTAAAGCTCCACCTCCCATAGAAGCATTAACATCATAATATTTTAAAACATTATAGTTTAGATCATGCGTTAGAGTATTACTCTCAAGGGAATCTTCATAAAAAAACGCATTGATATTAATATTTCTCTCATTTAAAAAATGAAGTATTTGTTTATAAGGTATGGAATTTCTAAATTTCATACTATAAAAGGTATCAGGATTGATATTTAGCATCTTAGCTACATCAGAATCTTTGGCGTTTTTTATTCCTTCTTTTTGGAGTATAAATTTTAATTTATCAGTAATTTCATTCATTTGCATAAAAATCCTTTTAAATAAAAAGTATTTTAGCAAATTTACTTTTATTTTGCAAGAATTCTTTTAAATTAAAAGATATTTAGCTTCCAAATTTATGGAAGCTAAAAATTATTTATTAGTCAGACTTTTGATGTATTGATCTACCATGTATAAGCCATTGCCATTATCGCTTATGAGTTTGATTTTATCTACTATACCTCTAAAAAGCGCTTCCTCTTCGTGTTGTTCGCTTACATACCATTGTAGAAAATTAAAAGTAGAATAATCTTTACTTGAAAGCATAAAATCTACAAGATTATTAATAGAAGCAGTGATACTTTGCTCATGCTCAAAAGTTTTTTCAAATACATCAAGCAATGATTTAAAATCACTATCAGGTTTTTTAACTTCTTTTAATTCTACTTTAGAATCAGTTTCATTCAAATAAGTGATGAGTTTTCTAGCATGATCACTTTCTTCTCTTGCATGCTCGAACAAAAACGCCCCTGCACCATCAAAACTATGCTCATAGCACCATGAACTCATACTCAAATACAAATTTGCCGCATACATTTCTTTATTAATTTGCTCATTTAATAAAGCTACTACTTCTTTTGAAAGCATTTTCTCTCCTTTTTTTAATAATGGATTTTATAATGATATATTTTAAAGTTTAAAATATCATTTAATTTTAACTTTTTAATAATTTTTCTATCTCATCATCTGGATCTTCTTTTATATAACAAGATAAATATTTCATAAATTTTTTGAAATTATTTTCACAACAAAATTCAAAATTACATTTATTTTATCCAAATATGTCAATATATCTTTTCTTTTTACTACTTAAGTTTCTATTTGTATTTATTACATATATTGTGTAATTATTTTTATTTAATTGTAATGCTTTTTGAAAAAGATAAACTATGGACAAGTCACTTAAAGGAAAAGAAAAACCATAAATATAAATATTCTTTGCTTTGATTATCGCATTAAATGCTTTCATCCAAAGAGCTTGCATAATTGTATGGTTATAGTTGCTTGTTTTATCAAGTATAGGTGGAATAATTAATGGATGCATATCTATTTTTAACATATCTAAATAATATTCTGGTGCATGTTGATTATCATAAATATATATTTGACTGTTTGAAATAGAACGATTGTGATACCAATTAATAGAACCATGTAACTTTATAATTTCTGGTGTATGTTGTTTAAACAGATCATCCTTTAACGGAGTAAATACTCTATGATGGAGTTCTCTTCCTCTTGATGATAAACTATTAATTGGAAATTTATAAAAACATTCATAAAGAGTGTTTTTAGATAATATTTGTTCGAGTAATAAATCATAATTTAGCGTTATACAGGTATTTTTATTTTGATTGATAAATTTTGATAATATTTTAATGTCTTCATTATTCATATCTATACTTTTAACATTGTGTAAATTAATAAAAAAAGAATTAATTATATTTATCTTTTCAAGATAAGAAGCTTCATCTCTTAAAATTTCTTCCTTTGTTTTAAAGGGTAATGGTGCTATAAGATAAGTCAATAGTTGCTCTATATTTTCTTGATAAATTTTCTCATTATTATAAATATGTCCTTGCTCTATGAAATATTTTGATAATTCAGCAAGAGTAGGATAAGAATTATTTAGTGATTTTGAAAAACCTGCACCGAAAAAGAAAACATCATTTTTGTTTTGCATAAAAAACCTTTAAATTTTATATTAATGATTTATAAAATAAGATATTTTAATCCATGATAATAAAAAATAATTGAAAAATAATTTTATTTTGCTTAAAATTGTAAGTTTATTTATTATCAAAGGTTAAAAATGCAAGAATGGTTAAAAGTAGATGAAGAAACTTTAAAAAATAAAGTGCGTGAGGCGTATTTTTCAAAATTTTCTGTAGTTGGTTCTAGTATTGATTTTATTGTCACACAAAAGCATAAAGACTTAGGCGAGATTAATTTGTTTTGGGCTGAAGCTAAGCAAGGCATAAGTGATATTAAAAAATCATTTGTTCAACTCATTATGACTATAAAAAATGGAAGTTTTCATACCATGCAAACACCTGCTTTAATAGGTGCATTTGATGCTGAAAAAATCGCATTTTTACCTTATTATAAAATTCAAGAAATTTTTTATCAAAATGATAGGGTTTGGGGTGTAGCAGCTAGCAAACACACAAGTGAGCAGTTTTTAAAACTTTTAAAAGAATTAGATGAAATTTTAAACGAAGCTTTGATTTTTTATTATGAAAAAAATAATGAGGAATTAAAAAATTTCATAAAAGAAAATTTAACAAACGAAAATATAAGCAAATTTAAAATCGACAAAAACAACTTTGTAAGCATATATCATAAATGGAGCAAAAGCGTAAAAGAAAGCATAAGTATAGATTGGGATTTAGCCAAGAAAAACGGCATTATCGATGCGGACTTTTACCTAGCTGATTTACTTTCAAATGAAAATCAAACCATAGTAGAAAAGCTTTTTGCTATTTTAAATAAAGATCATTATGAATTTAATGCCAAAAAGACAGATCTAGGCTCTATCGCTACAGAAAAAACGGGCTTTAAAGACAATCAAAAAGCACATAAAGATTTTTGGACTATTTATGAGCGTCCGCCTTTGGAGGAATTTTGGGATTATATGATAGAGCGTAGGGATTTGCTTGTAGATCAAGACATTAGAGAAAGAAAGGGGGCGTTTTTTACTCCAAGAATTTGGGTGGATAAAGCTTGTGAGTATTTATCAAAGGCTTTAGGCAAAGACTATGAAGAGAAATACTATATATGGGACTGTGCTGGTGGGACAGGAAATTTGCTAGCAAATTTCACAAATGCAAAAAATATTTTTTGCTCTACCATAGATAAAGCAGATGTTGATGTGATACATGAGCGTATAAAAAATGGTGCAAATTTATTTGAAAATCATGTTTTTCAATTTGACTTTTTAAATGATGAATTTTTTGATAAAGTAGATGATAAAGGCAATGTTATTTATAAATCAAAACTACCTTCAAATTTACAAGAAATTTTAAAAGATGAAAACAAACGCAAAAAACTCATCATCTTTATAAACCCACCTTATGCAGAAGTGGGTTTGTCAAATAACGGAACTAATAAAATAGGTGTGCAATATTCTCGTATATATGATAAATATAAAGATATTCTTGGAAAATCTAGTAGAGAGCTTTTTGCTCAGTTTTTTATAAGAATTTATTGCGAGATTGATGGAGCTATACTGGCTTGTTTTTCTAAATTAAAGTATATAAATTCTACAAATTTTATAAAATTTAGAGAAACTTTTAAGGCTAAATTTTTAAAAGGTTTTGCAAGTCCTGCTTATACTTTCGATAATGTAAAAGGAAATTTTCCTATAGGATTTTTGATATGGGATATGAGTCAAAAAGATGAGCTTAAAAAGGTAAGGCTCGATATTTTTAATGAAAATGGAAATTTTTTAGGTAAGAAATTCTTTTTTTCTTATAAAAATACTCTATTTATAAATGAGTGGTTAAATGTATTTTGTAAAGTAAAAAATTATAATAAAAATATCATTGCATTTTTTAATGCAAAGGCTAATGATTTTCAACATAATAATAGAATTTGTTTAGGTTCAAGTGAAATGGTATTTGGAAATGGAGATGTTAATTTACAGGTATTTTCTATAAATTTAATTAATATAGCTATATATTTTTCAGTACGCCATGCTATACCTGCTACTTGGATAAACGATAGGGATCAGTTTTTATACCCAAACAAAGCATATCAAAACGATAAAGAATTTCAAAGTGATTGCTTAGCTTTTATGCTTTTTCATGGGCAAAATCGCATAAGTGCAAAAGAAGGTGTAAATCACTTCATACCTTTTAGCGAGAAAGAATTAGGCATTACTCAAGAAGCATTTAAGAGTGATTTTATGTATAAATTTATAAATGGCAAGATAAAAAATGAAGATGTTTTGTTTGATGATACATTAGGCAAGGTGGAATTTTCTAATGAAGCAAAAGAGCTTTTAAAAGCAGGTAAAGAACTTTTTAAGTATTATCACACACATAAAGAAAAGGCGGGATATTTAGTAAATGCTTCTTTGTATGATATAAAAGAATTTTTTCAAGGTAGAGATGAAAAAGGCAAGATGAACATGCCTAGCAAGGCAAAAGATGAGCATTATAAAATTTTACTTAGTGATTTGAATTTAGCTTTAAATGTTTTAGCTAAAAAAATCGAACCAAAAATTTATGAATATGGTTTTTTAAGAGAGTGATTAGCTAATACTAAAAGAAAAAATACTACCTTTTTGTGGGTTAGATTGAATTTTTAAAGAACTTTTGTGTAAAGTGAGTATTTTTTTAACTAAAAACAATCCTAGTCCAAAAGAATTGTTTTGGCTAGTATTGATTTTATAAAATTTTTTTGTGATTAATTTTAAGTATTTTTCCTCTATGCCTATGCCTTGATCTTGTATAGTAAATTCTTGGTTTTTAACTTCAATAAAAATATCTTTTTGACTGTATTTTAGTGCATTGCTAATGAGATTAATAATAACTTGCTCAATGAGAAAAGAATCTGCTTTTA
>NZ_JAKMSC010000016.1:0-36377 GCF_025772425.1 Campylobacter sp. FU_497
AAAATTTAAAACTTTAAAATATAAACTATAACTTTGCTATAATTATACTTTATATTTTAGAGGTGTAAATGAATAAAATTTTATTATTAGCTGATGGAGTTTATGCGAAAGATTTTTTAAATAAAATTCATAGCAATAAAACTTTCAAAGAGTCTTTGAGTGTTGTTTATTATAATGATGATAGTGTGGATTTAAGTTTAGAGAATGAACAAATCTCTTTTTATAAGTTTGATCCTACGAGTTTGGTTAAGCTAGAAAATTTATTAAAAGAAAAATTCCATCAAGCTATCATCTATATGCAAGAAGAAGCTGATATGCTAGCTTGCTATAAAAATTTAAGAAAATTACATCCAAGATTAAATATAGTTATCATGGATTTATGGAATAGTCAAATTGATGATAATTTTTGTGAAGTGATTAATATCTATGATACTTTAAGCACAAGATTAACAGGTTGTTTGGATAATATGCCATCAACTGCTCAATTTATAGGACTTGGGCAAGGTGAGATTATGGAGGTTAGAATTCCTGCAGGATCAAGCTTTGCTTATAGGCATATAAGCTCTATTAGTCAAAAACGCTTTAAAATTGTAATGGTTTATAGAAATAACGAATTTATTCTAGCAAGACCTGGGCTTATTTTAATGCCAAATGATAGTATTTTAATCGTAGGTGATCCTAAAGTTTTACAAAGTGTCTTTACTAATGTTAAAACAAGTTTAGGACGCTTTCCATCGCCTTTTGGGGATAATATACTTTGCATTATAGATATGAAAAAAATGAGTGAGTTTGCTATAGAAAAGCTTATTTTTGCAAGCTTGCTTTTGCATATAAGGATTAATAGTAAAAAGCTTTATTTTAAAGTGATTAATCCTACTTTAAATCCTATGTATTATAAACTTAAAGCCTTGCATAAAAATAGCACCGAAGTGATATTTGACTTTGAAAGTACAAATATAAAAAACATTAAACCTTTTGTGGAAAATACTAGCATAGGTTTGCTGGTGGTGGAGGATTATCTTTTTGAAAAAGAAAAAAGTTTTCTTTTTACTTTAAAAATTCCTGTGTTAAAAGCGGGTAAAGGGGATTTTGCGGATTTAAAATCTTCAGTAGTTTTAAGCTCAAATTTTGAAGATGTGGAAGGTATTGCTTCTATTATGCTTGATTTAAATAAGCAAATTCAACTAGGACTTGCTTTGTATTATTATGCTTTAAAATTAAACAAAGCTGAAATTTTTGAATATCATCAATATTTTGAAAGTCTTTCAAAACTCCATGATGAAAAATTACTTTTAATAGAAGAAAAAGAACACAATCCTATCAATAAATTTTCTTATAAACAAAATATATTGCATTTTGTACCATTTAATGAAAAAATTTTAGGTAGTAACTTCAATAAAATTTTAAAAACGGATTTAAATACGATATATTATAAGATGAATAAAAATTATCAATTATTTATACCATCACTGTGAGAAAATAATGCAAGTTAAGGTAAATTTAGATAAAAATACAAGTTATAATGTCTATATAAATGAGCTGGAAAAATTAAATTTTGATACTAAAGTAGTGATTTTAACTAATGAATTAGTAGCAAAATTACATTTAGATACACTTTTGAAAAAAATTCAAGTTAAAGAACTTTTTGTTATAAAAATCAAAGATGGCGAAGAGTATAAAAATTTACAAACTATAGAATATATCTTAGATCAAATGTGTACTTATAAGTTAGATAGAAAAAGCTTGCTTATAAGCTTTGGTGGTGGGGTGATCTCTGATATGGGTGGTTTTGTAGCAAGTATATATCAAAGAGGGGTAGAATTTATCAATATTCCCACAACTTTACTAGCTTGCGTGGATGCAAGTGTGGGTGGTAAAACCGGAGTGAATAATAAATTTGGTAAAAACTTAATAGGCACTTTTTATCAGCCAAAAGCAGTGTATTGTGAGAGTGAGTTTTTAAAAACCTTACCTTCAAGAGAACTAGCTGCTGGTATGGCTGAATTTATCAAAATGGCTGTGGTTTTTGATGAAGCAATTTTATCTTTTTTAGAAAATTTAGACGAGGATAAATTTTTAAATGCTAAACTTGATGATATTACCTTGGCTCAAATCATTCAAAAAAGCATAGAACTTAAAGCTAATGTGGTTTCACAAGATGAAAAAGAAAGTGGCTTAAGAATGCTTTTAAACTATGGGCACACTTTTGCTCATGTTATAGAAAATCAAACAGGGTATAAAAAGTACTTACATGGTGAAGCTGTGGCTATAGGTATGAATATGGCAAATATTCTAGCGCTAAATTTGGGGTTATTAAGTGAGCAAGAATGCCAAAGAGTACAAAATTTACTTATGAAATTTAAATTACCCATATCTTATAAAATTCCAAATACACAAGAGTTTTACAATGCCTTTTTCTTGGATAAAAAGACACATTTTCAAAAGATTAATTTCATTTTAGCTTGTGGTTTGGGAAAAGCTTGTATAAAAAATGATATTAGTAAAGAAGATATTTTACGCACTTTAGAGGTGTTTGTATGAAAAAGATTTTTTTGCTTTTATTTTTACCATTTATAATGCTTTTAGCACAAGATGATATAGAACATTTAGATCAAAAACTCAATGAATTACATAATAATTTAGCTTATAATACTTGGGTGATTAAATATAATAATTTTAATATTTATAAAAAAACCCAAGATGAGATTTTAGCTTTAGAAAAAGAAAGTTTAAAGGCTAATGAACGCAATAAAAGCATTATAGAAAGGCAAATTTTAATCCTAAAAGAAAGATTAGAGCTTTTAAGTGAGTATAAAAGTGCAAATTTTTCTAAGATGGTTTTAGCACCTGAAGAAGTTGATAAAATAGATAAACTAACTAATCCTTTAGCCATCATTTCAGCATACTCACACATAAAAAAACTAAGACGCGATAAAGAAGAATACATTAATCTTTTGAATAGTTTTAAGCAGACTTTAGATGAGCTTATAAAAGAAAATGTTTTGGTTGCTGAGATAGCTAAATTAGCTCCAAGTAAAGAACATGATGAGCATTTAAAAATATCTAATCAAATGGTAAGAGATTTTTCACAAACCTTGCGTTTTGGAGAAATTTCTTATTCTGTGTATGAGAAAAAAATTCAAGAAGAAATTGAGAAAACAACAGCTTCTATTAAAATTCAAGGTGTAAGAGCTTTTAATATAGTTTTGGCTATTATTATCGTTGTAGCCATAGCGTTTTTACTCAAATTTATAGCTAGAAAATATATAGGCGATAATGATCGCTTTTATACAGCAAATAAAATCATTAATTTTATTAATATTAATGTGATTATTTTGATTTTGCTTTTTGGGTATATTGAAAATATTAGTTACTTAGTGACTGTGCTTGGTTTTGCTTCTGCTGGTTTGGCTATTGCTATGAAAGATATGTTTATGTCTATGCTTGGTTGGTGTGTGATAGTTTTTGGTGGAAGTTTTAGAGTGGGTGATAGAGTTAGAGTTTTTCAAAACAATACACATTATATCGGCGATATAATTGACATTTCATTTTTAAGAATAACCTTATATGAAGATATTTCTTTACTAACTTATACAGATAATCGAAGAAGTGGTAGGATAATTTTCATACCAAATAATTTTATATTTACTAATCTCATATCAAATTATACTCATCATGGTATGAAGACAGTTTGGGATGGACTTGATATTACTTTAACTTTTGATTCAAATCATCAAAAAGCCTTAGAAATAGTAGAAGAAATCGTTATAAAAGCTTCTAAAGGTTATACAAAAATAGCAAAAGAATCTATGAGTAAATTAAGAAATGAATATAGTATTAGAAATCCTAAAGTAGAGCCTAGGTTTTTTACATTTTTAGAAGGTTATGGCATGAGAATTTCTGCTTGGTATATGACAAATTCTTATGCGGCTTTGATTTTAAGAAGTAATATAAGTAAAGAGATTATCAATGAATTTAATAAACACGATGATATAAAAATAGCTTATCCATCGCAAAATTTATATATGGCAAAACATGAATTTATAGAAAATAAGGAAAATATTTGAAAAAAAAGGTATATTTTAAAACTTTTGGTTGTAGAACTAATATTTATGATACGCAATTATTAAAAACTTATATTAAAGATCATATTGTTACACAAAATGAGCAAGAAGCTGATGTGATAGTGATAAATTCTTGCACGGTTACAAATGGTGCTGATAGCGGGCTTAGAAGCTATATTAATGGTGTAAAGAAAAATGGAGTTAAGGTTATACTTACAGGCTGTGGTGCTGTAAGCAAGGGAAAGGATTTTTTTGATAAAAAAGAAATTTTTGGAGTTTTAGGAGCTTCTAATAAAGATAAAATCAATGAGCTAATTTCGCAAGATAAAGCCTTTTATGAGCTTGGAAATTTACGCTTTATCGATACAAAAATCGTAAGTAATTATGAAAATCACACTAAAGCTTTTGTAAAAATTCAAGAAGGATGCGACTTTGCTTGTAGCTATTGTATAATCCCAAGTGTTAGGGGTAAATCAAGAAGTATGCCAAGTGAGGAAATAATAAAGCAAATCAAACTTTTAGCTCAAAATGGCTATAGTGAAGTAGTTTTAACGGGTACTAATATAGGAAGTTATGGTTTAAAAGATAAAACTACACTTGGAAAATTATTACAAGAAATAGGCAAGGTTAATGGTATAAAAAGAGTAAGACTTGGGAGTTTGGAGCCTGCTCAAATTGATGAGAGTTTTAAAGAAATTTTAGATGAGCCTTGGCTTGAAAAGCATTTGCATATTGCCCTACAACACACCCATGAAAAAATGCTACGCATAATGCGTAGAAGATCGCATACGCAAAATGATTTAGCGCTGTTTAATGAGTTAAGTCAAAAAGGTTTTGCTTTAGGGACAGACTTTATCGTAGCACACCCTGGAGAAAGTGAGTTAATATGGCAAGAAGCTTTAGAAAATTTCAAGCAATTTAAACTTACGCATATCCATGCTTTTATTTTCTCACCACGCGATGGAACGCATTCTGCTTCTATGAGTGAGCGAATCAATGGTGAAATAGCCAAAGAAAGATTAAATATTTTAAAAGATATAGTTGCGCAAAATAATTATGAGTTTAGAAAAAATCAAAAAAATACTTTAGAAATTTTAGTTGAGAGTAAAAAAGATGGTTTTTATGAAGGCTATGATCAATTTTTTAATAAAATCAAAATTGTAAGCAAAGAAGATATTGCTAAGCAATGGATAAGTATTGAAAAATATGAATGCAAAGAAGATTGTAACTATGTAAGGTTAGAGGATGAAAAATAAAAAGATTATCTTAGCTTCATTTTTATTGCTTTGTGTTTTTGTAGTAGTTGCGTTTATAAAAAATCAACCTGATTATATTAGTAAGGCTGCTTATGAAGAGCTTTTAGAGCAAAATTTAATCCAAAAAGCCATAGTAGAAAATAATGAAATATTATTAAAAAGTAAAGAAGGAAATTTTTTAATTGCTAAAGATGTAGTGGATTTAAATGCTTTGTGGCAAAAAATTCCTTTAGAATATGCTAAAGATTATAACTTAAGTGAGTTTTTTTTAATCTTTATTTTGCTTGCTTTTCTTATAAGCTTTTTACTCTTTCTTAATAAAAAAAATAAAGATAGACAAAATTTACTTTCTTTAGAAAAAAATATTTTAGAAAAAAATGAACAAAATAACACTATACAAGATGTAGTAAGTGAAGTTAAATTTAAAGATGTAGCAGGGGTTGATGAGGCTAAGGTAGAGCTTTTAGAAATCGTTGATTTTTTAAAAAATCCTCAAAAATATAAAGATTTTGGTGTGAAAATGCCAAAAGGGGTTTTACTAGTAGGCCCTCCTGGAGTGGGTAAAACCTTGATAGCAAAAGCAGTAGCAGGTGAAGCTGGGGTGCCATTTTTTTATCAAAGTGGGGCTAGTTTTGTAGAAATTTATGTAGGTATGGGTGCAAAAAGAGTTAGAGAGCTTTTTTTAAAAGCTAAATCAAAAGCTCCAAGTATTATTTTTATAGATGAAATTGATGCAGTTGGTAAAAGTAGAGGGGATTTTTCTAATGTAGAAAGAGATAATACTCTAAATCAACTTTTAACTCAAATGGATGGATTTGAAGATAATAGCGGGGTTATAGTGATGGCCGCTACAAATAAAATCGATCTTATGGATAATGCGCTGTTAAGATCAGGGCGTTTTGATAGAAGAATTTTTATATCTTTGCCTGATTTTAAAGATAGAATGCATATTTTACAAAATTATATGAAAGAAAAAAAATCTAGTGTAGATTTAGAAAAAATCGCAAAAGCTAGTGTGGGTTTTAGCGGAGCAGCTTTAGAGACTTTAGTTAATGAAGCGGCCATTAATGCTATAAGAAGAAAATCAGATTTAATAGAAGAAAATGATTTTTTTGCAGTGCTTAATAAAGTTTTAATGGGTAAAAAAAAGATTTTCTCTCTAAGCGATAAAGAAAGAAAAATTCAAGCCACATACCAAGCAGCTAAAGCTTTGTGTGCTTTTTATTTTGATGTTAAATTTGAAAAAATTACCCTAATCGAAGATAGATTTAAAGAGTATGAAAATACCATCAAATCAAAATCAGAATTATTAAATAAAATAAAAGTTTTTCTAGCAGGCTCAGTTACTATGGAGCTTATTTTTAATGAAAGTTACACTAATGCACAAAGTGATCTTTTAAAGGTTAAAGAATTGCTCACTTTCATGGAAACTTTTGCTATGGCAAATGAGGGTTTATTGCAAGAGCAAAAGCAAGAAGTGAAAGAATTTTTAGAATTAATGAAAGAAAAAGTAGTGAGATTAGCTAGCATTCTTTTAGAAAATGAAAAAATAGAAAAACAAGATGTAGAAAAAATCATAATGGAGTAAAAATGGTAAAAATAGGAATTTTAGTACTTTCAGATAGAGCAAGTAACGGAGTTTATGAAGATAAATCCGGAGTAGAGATAGAAAAAATTTTAGATTCTTATATAAAAAATGAAAAAAGTTTTTATTATGAGCTAATTCCTGATGAGTATGATTTAATTATAGAAAAATTAGCTTATTTAGCTGATGAAGTAAAATGTGATTTGATTTTTACTACAGGAGGTACAGGGCCTGCTTTGCGTGATGTGACACCAGAAGCAACGCAAGCAGTGTGTGATAAAATGCTACCAGGTTTTGGGGAGTTAATGCGTGCAAAAAGCTTAGAATATGTGCCAACGGCTATACTTTCAAGACAAAGCGCGGGTATAAAAGGAAAATCATTAATTATTAACTTACCGGGTAATCCAAAAGCTATAAGAGAATGTATCGAGCCTATATTTCCTGCTATTCCTTATTGTGTGGATTTAATAGGTGGAGCTTATATTGAAAATAATGAAGAGGTAATTTCTGTATTTAGACCAAAGAAAAAGTAAGTCTAACTAGACTTACTTTGAGGTTTTATAACCTTGTGATAAAAGTGCGTTCATACCACCTTTTAAATTAGTAACTTCTATGCCATTTTGATCTAGCAAAGCAGAAGCTTTAGCACTTCTTGAACCACTTCTACAAATTATAGCGATAGGTTTGTTACTTGAAATTTTTTTAATTTCTTCAACGAAATTTTTATTTACACTGCCATCTTCATTATAAAAGCTAATTTTAATGGCATTTTTTATAGTACCAGTTTGTGCCCATTCGCTAGGTTTTCTAACATCAATTACTTGATAATTTTCCAAAATATCCGCATTAATATCGATATTTTTCACTTCTGCTAAAACAAAACTAGCACAAAGTGCTAAAGATAAAAATATTTTTTTCATAATCAACTTTCCTTTTTTGTAGCTTCATAGCCTTGCGATAAAAGCGCTACCATGCCACCGTCTAGATTAGTACATTCTATACCTAGAGCATCTTCTATCATCATAGCAGTATGTTTGCTTCTTGAGCCTGTAGCACATACAAAGGCTATGTTTTTATTTTGATAATCTACTTTTTCTTTAAACTCTTGGATGAAATTTTCATTCATAAAGCCATTATCATCGCAAAGTGCGATGAGTATAGCTTCTTTTATAACCCCGCTTTTCCATTCGCTTGGGGTTCTTACATCTATAATGCAAAATTCGTGTAAAATATCTTTAGAAATAGCTATATTTTTCATTTTTCTAAAGCCTTAGAAACGATTTTGCTTAAGGAATTGTTAAATTCGCTAGGGTTATCTATACCCATACCTTCACTAAGTTTAGCCATATTTAAAAGAATATGTGCCATTTCATTAGCTAAGGTATCATTTTCTTTTAAGGCTTTTAAAATTTCATGATTAGGATTGATTTCAAGTATAGGTTTAACTTGCTGTTCTTGCCCCATTTGTTTAAGAATTTGTTGCATAGCAAAATCAGGTTTATTTTGATCATAAACAATACAACTTGGACTATTTGAAAGCCTTTGGCTAAGTTTTACCTCTTCAACTTCATCTTTTAAAACTTCTTTTATTTTGATGAGTAAGCTTGCAAATTCAGCCTTTTGTTCTTCGCTAGTTTCTTCACTAGCTAGATGATTGATAGCGCTAAATTTTAAACCTTCAAATTCATTCATCATAGGCATAACTATGGTATCAATTTCCTCATCAAGTAATAAAACATTGATATTTTTTTGTTTATAGCTTTCAAGTAATGGAGAATTTCTTAATAATTTTTCATTTTTACCACTAATATAAAAAATTTCATTTTGACCTTCAGCTAGGTTTTGTTTATACTCTTCAAGGTCAATTAATTCTTCTTTGTTTGAGTTTTTAAAGTATAAAAGCTTAGCTATAGCGTCTTTATTTTCGCCAAAACCATATAAACCTTCTTTTAAAACTTTTCCAAAGTTCTCATGGAATTTAAGATAATTTTCTTTATCTTTTTCTTTGAATTTTTTAAGTTCTGCTAGGATTTTTTTAACACTTGCTTCTTGAACGCTTTTTAAGATTTTATTTTCTTGTAAGATTTCACGACTAACATTAAGCGGTAAATCTTCTACATCAATAATCCCGCGTACAAATCTTAAATAAGTTGGTAATAATTCTTTATCATCATCACTTATAAAAACTCTTTTAACATAAAGTTTTAAACCACTTTTATAATCCACTCTATATAAATCAAACGGAGCTTGTGCAGGTATAAAGAATAAAGAATTATATTCTATAGAACCTTCAGCTTTTGTGTGGATATAAAGCATAGGTTTGTTTGAGTCATGAAAGTTTTGCTCATAAAATCTTTCATAATCTTCAGCTTTTAAGCTTGCTTTATTTTGTCTCCATAAAGCACTTGCTGTGTTAATTTGAGTGTTTTTTAATTCTTTTTTAGGTTCTTTTTCGCCTTCTTCTAGTGGTAAATACTCTTCTTTTTCCATAAAAATAGGAAATTGTATGTGATTTGAGTATTTTTCTACTATACTTTCAATGCGGTATGAGTTTAAAAATTCTTCATCTTTTAAATGTAAGGTTATGCAAGTGCCTTGCTCATCTTTATTTGCATCTTCTATTTCATAACCACTTGCATCAGAAGTCCAAAGATAAGCTTTATCATCTAATGCCTTTTTGCTTAAAACTTCTATTTTAGAAGCCACCATAAAAGCAGAGTAAAAGCCTACACCAAATTGTCCTATAAGTTGAGAGTCTTTTTTGGCATCACCACTTAAATTTTCTAAAAAGCTTTTTGTACCACTTTTGGCAATGGTTCCAAGATGATTGATCAAATCTTCTTTATTCATACCTATACCATTATCGCTTATGGTTAGGGTTTTTGCTTCTTGATTGAAGTTGATTTGAATTTTTGGCTCAAATTTTAAATTTTTATAAGCATCATCACTCACGCTTAAATAACTAAGTTTGTCAAGTGCGTCGCTTGCATTAGAAATAAGCTCTCTTAAAAAAATTTCTTTGTTTGAATACAAAGAATGAATCATAAGTTGTAAAAGTTGATTAACTTCAGTTTGAAATTGCATTTATATCTCCTTTATTTAAAAATTAAAAAACCAATCCATACTGCCAAAAGACAAAGGATAACATTTAAAATAATATTTAGAAAAAAGTGAAAATAATCACCACTTTGCAAAAATAGCAAATTTTCATAAGAAAAAGTTGAAAAAGTTGTAAAAGCACTTAAAAAACCCGTGCTAATTAAACTTTTAGCAAAAATATGCACGCCTTTAGAGTTTGCATAAGAAAAAAACAAGCCCATTAAAAAAGATCCTATGGTATTAACAAGTAAAGTACCATAGGGAAAATCATGTGGAATGATTTTATTAAAAAAACTACTAGTAAGCATTCTAGATATAGCCCCTAAAAAGCCACCAAAACCTACAGCCAAAACCGTACTAATCAAGCTTTTGACCTTTCGTTATCTAAGATTGTTTGCATTTTTTCTTTAGTTTGCTCAAGCCAATCATCTTTACTTGTATCAACAAGATCAAGAAATACTACTTTTAAAACACCACTCTTTGCACTAAAGTTTTGTGTGTCTAAAATTTTAGCTGAATCAACAATTACCACAGGTTGGACTTTTAGATTAAGTTTTTCACTTAAAATTTTAGCTCCAACTTTAAATTTTAAAAGTTTTTGTGTTTTAGATCTTGTACCTTCTGGGAAAATAGCCAAAATTCTATCTTCTTTTAGTCTTTCTTTAGCCTCTTTTAAAAGTTTTACTAGACCCTTTGGACTTCTATCTATACAAATAATTTTAGGCTTTTTAATCAAAGTTTTAAAAACGGGGAGTTCGCCAAGTTCTTTTTTTGCTATCCAAGATATATTTTTTGGGCATAAATCTTCCAAAACAACTATATCTAGCAAGCTTTGGTGATTGATTAAAAGTAAATTAGCTTGAGGGTGTATAGAACCTTGGGTTTGGATTTTATAATTTATTACATATTTTTGTAGTTTTGACCATGCTTTTCTGATTTTCCAAATTTTTTCTTGTGATTGTAATAATAAAAAGGCAATACATAAAAATATAATAGATAAAATAAATTCAATCCAAAATATTAAAGCTTTAAATCTTTGATAAATCTTCACTTTTTACCCAGCCTATTTTTCCATTATTAAATAAAATTTTTTTATATTCATCTCTTGAATCTAGTACTTCTACTTCTTGTTTATATTTTCCAGAATAAAAATGAGTTGAGTTTAGAGTTGGTAAAATTTGTACTTTACTTTCAGCTTTTAATATAGCTTTATATATGTTATTTTGGGCTAAAAAACTTGCTATTAGAGCCAAAATTGCTAAGCCTAAAGCTACGTAGCTTTTCTTAAATACAAACCATAAAGCAAAAATACCACACAAGCTCCACAAAAACACTTGTTTATAAAAATTAAAATCATTAGTTTTTGGATTTAAATCACTTTGTGTGCTTATACTATCTTCTTTAAGTTCTATTTTTAAGGAAAAATCTTTTAGTTCTTTAGAATTTAAATTAAAATAAGAAAAATCAAAACGCGTTTTGCTTTTATCTAAAATAGCATAATAAAATCCACTTTGTTTTTCAAAATCGCCTTTAATAGCCTCTACACCTTGTTTTTGAATATCTTTTATATTAAAACTTGCTAGGTTTGTGTTTTCTCCTGCAAGTTCTATAAATAAAATCATATTATCATTATCAAAATGGCTTGCTTTTACTTGTTTTACTTCTAAATTACTTGCAACTATGTGTGAGTATTTGTTAGAAGGAGCGTTGATTTTTTTAAGTCTAATAGGTTTTATAATTAGTGATGAGCTTTGAAAAATATGATCATTTCTGCTTAAAGAAACGATGATTTTATTTAAATTAGCATTTAAACTTTTTGCTTCAAACCATAATTTTGTATGATATGAATTAGCTTTTTGCTCCCAAATAGGATTAGGATTAATCCAAAGCATATCGTCATTTTTTTCAAAGCTCACATTTAAATCAAAACTTACATTAGTTGTGGTGATAACCTCAAGATCTATAGCAAAAGCTTCATCTATATAAGCTTCATCAGTGTATTCTTTTGCATTTAATACCAAAGAACCTTGAGGAATAAAATTTTCATCATTGATTTTACTTTCATAATTACTCTCATCGCTTGGAGCGATGGTTTGATAAATTTGCTTAGCTTGATCATCTAATTGATTGTAATTTTTTTCTAAGGTGTTGTAATCTTCAAAAACACTGTTTTCTTGAGCATATAAATTAAGTGCTAGTAAATAAATACAAAAAACTTTGAAGGTTTTTAGCAATTTAAAAATCCTTCAAACATTTTAAGTCCTACTTTTGAGCCAAGTATATCATCACACATTCTTTCAGGGTGTGGCATAAGTCCAAAGACTTTTTTATTCTCATCACAAATTCCAGCTATATCGTTTAAAGAGCCATTTGGGTTATTGATATATCTTAATAAAATCATATCTTTATCTTCTAGCATTTTAATACCATCTTCGCTATTAAAATAATTTCCTTCTCCGTGAGCAATAGGTAATTCTATAATGTCATTTTTTTGGAAATTTTTCAAAAAAGCATTATTGTTTGATACTACTTGTAATGCTTGCATTTTAGAAATAAAACTTAAGCTATTATTATGTTTCATAGCTCCCTTTAAAAGACCAAGCTCTAATAAAATTTGAAAGCCATTGCAAATACCTAGGACATAGCCACCTTTTTGCACATGTTCTTTAAGTGTTTTCATAGCAGGAGCAAGTTTTGCAATAGCTGCACATCTTAAATAATCTCCATAAGAAAATCCACCTGGTAAAACGATTAAATCTGCGCTAAAATCTTGTCTTTCATGCCAAATGATTTCAGTTTTTACGCCTAGTTTTTCAAAAGCATAAGCTGTATCAAACTCGCAATTAGTTCCAGGAAAACGAATAATAGCTACTTTCATAATATTATCTCATAATCTTCTATCACAGTATTTGCAAGTAATTCTTTGCACATTAAATCAACTTGTTTTAAAGCTTCTTCTTTATCATCACAAGCTATATCAAAACTAATTTGTTTTGAGGTTTTAACATTTGCTATGTTATTAAAATCTAAAGAATGCAAAGCCTTTTCTATGGCTTTGCCTTGAGGATCTAAAACCCCATTTTTAAGTGTGATATTTACAGTTACTTTCATTATTTTTCCTAACTTAAAATTCTTTTTAATACTTCTTCATAGGCCATTTTTACATTGCCTAAGTCTTGTCTGAAGCGATCTTTGTCTAATTTTTCATTAGTTTTACTATCCCAAAATCTACAACTATCAGGGCTAATTTCATCAGCTAGTATCATATTTCCTTCATTATCAATACCAAATTCTAATTTAAAATCAATCAGTCTTAATCCTTTAGATTCAAAGAATTTAACTAAGATAGAATTAATATGTCTTGCGGTGTTTTTGATTAATTCTAAATCTTTTTCACTTTTTACTAAATTTAAAATTAAACAATGTTCATCATTGATAATAGGATCACCTAAATCATCATTTTTATAACAAAACTCAACTACAGCAAAAGGTAAAATTGTACCTTCTTTAATGCCTAATCTTTTTGTCAAAGATCCCGTAGCTACATTTCTAGTAATAACTTCAATAGGTATAATATTGCATTTTTTAACAATTTGTTCTTTATCGCTGATAGTTTCTACTAAATGTGTTTTAATCCCTTCTTTTTCTAAAAGATGAAAAATTTCAGTACTAATTTTACAATTTAATGCACCTTTTCCTGCTTCATTACCTTTTTTTTCTGCATTAAAAGCAGTTAAATCATCTTTAAATTCTGTGATGAGTAAATTCTCATCATCAGTCTTAAACATTTTTTTACCTTTTCCCTCGTATAAAAGATCTAGTTTTGTTGCCATTTTACTCTCCTTTTGTGATGTTTAAAATTTTGATTGCGTCAATTGCTGTTTTTAGCTGTATATCATTATCAATTTGTTCTTTGGTGATGATATTTTTATCTTCTTTATTATCTTTTTTCTTTTCTTGATGCCCGATTTTATCAAGTTCAGCTTGTAGGTGTTTTTTCAGATCGCTTTCTTTGATTTCAAAGCCATGATTTTCTTCTTTACTTACTTTTCCTGGGAATACTTCTATATCAGGACTAACCCCGACAGCTTGTATGGTTCTACCACTTGGTAAATAATATTTTGCTATAGTAAGTCTTAAGCCTTCTTTACCTTTTTCATCCATAGGCAATATAAGTTGCACACTACCTTTTCCAAAGGTTTTTTCACCCACTATAATAGCACGTTTAAAATCTTGTAAAGCCCCGCTTACAATCTCACTTGCACTAGCGCTACCACCATTTACAAGCACTACTAAAGGTGCGTTGGTAATTTTTTTACTAGGATTTGCTTTAAATTCTACATTCTCACTTTCTATTTTTCCTTTTTGTGAGACAATGACTCCTTTATCTACGAAAAGATTTACCAAACCTACAGCTTGATTTAAAATACCACCTGGGTTAGTTCTAAGATCTAGTATGATTCCTTTTACATTAGAATGTTTTTTGATCGCTTTATTAGCTTCATCTACGACATTTTTATCAAAATTAGTCACTCTTAAATAAAGCAAGTTTTCATTTTCAATTAGTTTTGTATAAACACTATCTACTTTTATAATATCTCTTTTTAAATTAACATCAAATGGTTTTGCATCGCCTTTTCTATAGATAGTTAGAGTAACCTTTGTCTTAGGTTCTCCACGCATTTTAGAAACAGCTTCATTTAAAGTCATACCTAAGGTTGATTCGTTATTAATTCTTAAAATAATATCATCAGTTTTAATGCCTGCTTTATCTGCTGGGCTTCCTTCTATAGGAGCTACAACGCTAATTGCTCCATCTTTTTGTGTAATAGTAAAGCCAAGTCCTCCAAATTCTCCATTAGTTTGTTCTTTAAGTTCTTTATAGCCTTTTTCATCTAAGAAAGAAGAATGAGCATCTAAATTTGTTAGTAAACCTGCTATGGATTTATCAACTAAATCTGTATAATTAACATCATCAACATAGTATTGTTCTATGATAGACATGGTTCTTGTGAGTTTAGATAAAGCTTCTATTTTCTTTTCTGCTTCACTAGGAGCGGGGTTTTTAGCTTGTAAATTCGTAAAAATAAAAGAAGCGGTTACTAAACTACAAATGCCAGCTGCGATAATAAGATTTCTTTTTGTCTTCAAAGGAAAAACTCCAAAATAAATATGAATTCATAAAATAATTATCTAATTTTAGTTATTTTTGCTTAAAAAATCGTAAATAAAGTAAATATTTTTATTATATTAGTGTGTATATATAAAAAATTATTTATAAATATAACTAAATAAACTTGACAATAATAGACTAAAGTTATATAATACACTTCATATAAAAGTAAAAAGGAGTAAAAATGGCAAATATACAAGATTTTTTAACAGATTCTATGCTTTCAAATATAGAAAGTGCGATTTCTTTGGCCATTCATTCTAAGAATAGTGAAATAAAACCTTTGCATTTATTATGGGCTTTAAGTGTTGATAGCTCTAGTTTGCTAAATCAAGTTTTTAATAAATTAAATGTTTCTAAAGAGGCATTTGAGTTAGAAGTAAAAAGTAAAATTTCATCTTTTCCTACTAGCTCAAATGTAAATAAAGATAATATTAAATTTTCAAATGAATTTATTAATTCTTTAGAAAAAGCAAAAGGTTTGGCTTTAGAAAACAAAGATAGCTATTTGGCTGTGGATATGTGGCTTGTTTCAGAAAGTACGAGCGGGGTTATTAAAGAACTTTTATCTAAATTTGTAGATTTAAATGAGTTTAAAAAAGAATTAGAATTTATTAGAGCAGGAGCTAAAATAGAAACTAAAACAAGTGATGAAACGCTTGATTCTTTGTCTAAATTTGGTATTGATTTGACTATGAAAGCTAAAAACAATGAACTTGATCCTGTCATAGGCAGAGAAGAAGAAATTCAAAGATTAATGCAAATTTTAATCAGAAAAACTAAAAACAATCCTATTTTATTAGGTGAACCAGGAGTAGGAAAAACTGCTGTAGTAGAAGCCTTAGCACAAAGGATAGTTAAAAAAGATGTTCCTACTTCATTGCAAAATAAAAAAGTCATAGCCTTGGATATGAGTGCTTTAATAGCGGGAGCAAAATACAGAGGTGAATTTGAAGATAGATTAAAAGCTGTTGTAAATGAAGTAATAAAACATAAAAATATAATTTTATTTATAGATGAAATTCACACCATTGTAGGTGCGGGTGCAAATGAAGGAAGTATGGATGCAGCAAATATTTTAAAACCTGCTTTAGCAAGAGGTGAGCTTCATACTATAGGTGCTACAACCTTAAAAGAATATAGAAAATATTTTGAAAAAGACGCGGCTTTACAAAGAAGATTTCAACCCGTAAATGTAGCTGAACCTAGCGTAAATGAAGCTTTGGCTATGCTTAGAGGTATAAAAGAAAAATTAGAAATTCATCATAATGTAACTATTAATGATAGTGCCTTAGTAGCAGCTGCAAAGCTATCTAAGCGTTATATAGCTAATAGATTTTTACCTGATAAGGCGATTGATTTAATTGATGAGGCCGCGGCAGAATTAAAAATGCAAATAGAAAGTGAGCCAAATTCACTAAGAAAGGTTAGAAAGCAAATTGAAAGTTTGGAAGTAGAAAATGAAGCTTTAAAAATGGAAGAAAATGAAGCTAATGAAAAAAGATTGGAAGAGATTAAAAAAGAATTAGCAAATTTAAAAGAAGAGCAAATCAAACTTAATGCTAAATTTGAAAATGAAAAAGCAGTATTTAATGGCATAAGTGCAAAGAAAAAAGAAATCGATACTTTAAAAAATGAAGCTATTTTAGCTAAAAACAAAGGAGATTTTCAAAAGGCTGCTGAAATAGAATATGGCAAAATTTTAGAGTGTGAAAAAGAGGTATTAAATTTAGAAGAAAAATGGAAACAAATGACCCAAGAAGGAGTTTTGCTTAAAAATCAAGTAGATGAGGATTTAGTAGCTGGTATTTTAAGTAAATGGACAGGCATTAGCGTGCAAAAAATGCTTACTTCTGAAAAGCAAAAATATTTACACATTCAAG
This sequence comes from Campylobacter sp. FU_497, assembly GCF_025772425.1. Classification (NCBI taxonomy): domain Bacteria; kingdom Pseudomonadati; phylum Campylobacterota; class Epsilonproteobacteria; order Campylobacterales; family Campylobacteraceae; genus Campylobacter; species Campylobacter sp. FU_497. Next base: position 17,061 of record NZ_JAKMSC010000016.1, read on the forward strand.
AGTATTTACAAGAAAGCGTCATAGGGCAAGATGAGGCTTTAAGTGCCTTGGCTAAAGCTATTAAGCGTAATAAAGCAGGGCTAAATCAAGCAACTAAGCCTATAGGAAGCTTTTTGTTTTTAGGGCCAACTGGAGTAGGTAAAACAGAAAGTGCTAAGGCTTTGGCTAAATTTTTATTTGATGATGAAAAAGCTATGGTGCGTTTTGATATGAGTGAATTTATGGAAAAACATAGCGTATCAAGACTTTTAGGTGCACCTCCAGGATATATAGGGCATGAAGAAGGCGGGGAGCTAATCGAAGCTGTTAGAAGAAAGCCTTATAGTGTGATTTTGTTTGATGAAGTAGAAAAAGCTCATAAGGATGTATTTAATATACTTTTGGGAATTTTAGATGATGGTAGGGCTACAGATAGTAAAGGTATAACGGTTGATTTTACTAATACTATCATTATCTTAACCTCTAATATAGGTGCAAATTTTATCATGGAGTTAAAGGGCGAAGAAAGAGAAAAAGCTATTAAAGAAGCTCTTAGAAGCTTTTTTAGACCTGAGTTTTTAAATCGTTTGGATGATATTATTACTTTTAATCCTTTAGGGGAAATTGAAGCTGAAAAAATAGTTAAATTGCTTTTTAATACCTTGCAAAAAAGTCTTGAAAATAGAGGCATCAAGGCAAGTTTGAGCGATAATGCTGCTAGGTTAATAGCAAAGGTTGGTTTTGATGTAGATTTTGGTGCAAGACCATTAAAAAGAGCTTTATATGATATGGTAGAAGATAAATTAAGTGATATGATATTATCGGATGAATTAAATGAAAATGATGAGATTATTATAGATTCTAAAGATGATGAGATTATCATTATTAAACAATAAGCAAGTGCAATACTTGCTTATTTTAGAGTAAAAATCTCCTATTAACATTAAATTGTAAATACTTCGTATATTTGTTTAAAAAATTATTATTTTTTATCTATTCTTAACAATAAATATTTTAAAATCTTTAATGATATTTCTATATTTAAGGAACAACAAATGAGTGATTTAGATATTTTTAATCGCCGTTTAGACGCATTAGAAAAACTTCCTCTTTTGAAAAATGAGATTTCTATCTCTAAAGCCTTAGAACAATCAGGTTTTTCAAGAAGAGATTTTATGAAATGGGCTAGTGCAATGACTGCATTTTTAGCACTACCTGCTAGCTTTACTCCAGTAGTTGCAAGAGCTGCTGAGCTTAGTGATAGACTTCCAGTGATTTGGCTTCATATGGCTGAATGCACAGGATGTTCTGAGAGTTTATTAAGAAGTGATGCTCCTACTATAGATAGTTTGATTTTTGATCATATTTCTTTAGAATATCATGAAACTATAATGGGTGCAGCAGGTTGGCAAGCTGAGCATAATCTTGAAGCTGCTATGGAAAAATATAAAGGTAGATATATTTTAATGGTAGAAGGTGGTATACCAACAGGTGCTACAGAAAACTTTTTAACCATAGGACCACACGGTAAAACAGGAAAACAAATAGCACAACAAGCTTGTGATAATGCTTTGGCTATTTTTGCTATAGGTACCTGTTCAGCTTTTGGTGGTATTCAAGCTGCTAGACCTAATCCAAGTAATGCTGTGAGTTTAAGTAAAGTTACAAATAAAACAGTTATTAATGTTCCAGGTTGTCCTCCAAGTGAGAAAAACATTATAGGTAATGTGATTCATTATATATTGTATCAAACATTACCAGCGCTTGATGCTTATAATAGACCAAAATGGGCTTATGCTTTAAGAATTCATGATCTTTGCGAAAGAAGAGGACGCTTTGACGCGGGTGAGTTTGTGCAACAATTTGGTGATGAGGGGGCAAAAAAAGGATATTGTCTTTATAAGGTAGGTTGTAAAGGACCTTATACTTTTAATAACTGCTCAAAAGAAAGATTTAATCAACATACTTCATGGCCGGTACAAGCTGGACATGGTTGTATAGGTTGTTCTGAACCAGATTTTTGGGATACTATGGGACCTTTTGAAGAAGTGATGGCAGGAAGATTATTTGATACTGTTTATGGTTTGGGTGCGGATAGTATTTCAGATAAAATTGGTATAGGTGTGCTTTGTGTAACAGGTGTTGCTGTTGCTGCGCATGCTGTGATTGCTTCATTAGAAAAGAATAAGGATTGAGAATGTCAAAAAGAATTATTATAGATCCACTTACTAGAATAGAAGGACACTTAAGAGTTGAAGTGGTAGTTGATGAAAATAATGTCATTAAAGAAGCATATTCAGGATCAACTCTATGGAGAGGTTTAGAAACTATTGTAAAAGGTCGTGATCCAAGAGATGCAGGCTTTTTAACTCAAAGGATTTGTGGTGTTTGTACTTTTTCACATTATAGAGCAGGGATTATTGCAGTGGAAAATGCTTTAGGTATTACTCCACCATTAAATGCTGTTTTAACTAGAACTTTAATGAATGCAGCTTTATATATGCATGATCATCCTGTGCATTTTTATCAACTTCATGGGCTTGATTTTGTTGATGTTGTAAGTGCTTTAAGTGCTGATGTGAAAAAAGCAAGCGATGAAGCGTTTAAATACACTGACATGCCTTATGCAACAGGTGCAGATAAACTTTTAGAAGTACAACAAAGATTAAAAACCTTTGTAGATAAAGGAAATCTTGGACCATTTGCAAATGCTTATTATGGACACGCAACTTATCGCTTTACTCCTGAGCAAAACCTTATTGCACTTTCGCATTATTTAGAATGTTTAAGAATTCAAAGAACAATAGCTCAAGCTATGGCGATTTTTGGTGCTAAAAATCCTCATCCACAAAGCTTAACAGTAGGTGGTGTAACTTGTGTTATGGATCTTTTAAACCCATCAAGAATGGCTGAATATATGACTAAATTCCAAGAAGTAGCTGATTTTATTAATCGTGCTTATTATCCGGATTTAATCATGGCAGCAAAAGCTTATTCTAAAGAAGCAAGTGTGCTAAATGATGTAGGGGTAAATAACTTCTATACTGAAAGAGAATTCCAGGTTTCAAGTGATGAGTGGTTGTTTGAAGGTGGTATTATTAGAAATGGTGATTTGAGTAAGGTTGAAGAAGTAGATGAAGCTAAAATCACTGAAGAAGCTACAAGAGCTTGGTATGCAGATAATGAAGCTTTACATCCTTATGATGGTAAAACTAATCCAAACTATACAGGCTTAATTGATGGTGAAAGTATTGATGATAAAGGCAATATGGTTCATAGTAAGGTATTTGATACCAAAGGTAAATACAGCTGGATTAAAGCTCCAAGATATGAAAATTTACCTATGCAAGTTGGACCATTAGCAAATATTTTAGTTAATTATGCTAAGGGTAATAAGATCGTAGTAGAAGCGGTTGATTCATTCTTAAAAGCTACAAATTTACCAGTTAAAGCACTTATGAGTACTTTAGGAAGAACGGGTGCTAGAGCAATTGAAGCTAAAATCATTGCTGATCATGGTTTAAAAGCTTTTAATTCTTTAGTCGAAAATTTAAAAACAGATGAAAGTACTTGTGCTACTTATGTAATCGATAAAAATAAAGAATACAAAGGTAGATTTATGGGAAGTGCGCCTCGTGGTGCGTTGAGTCATTGGTGTAGAATTAAAAATGGTGTAATTGAAAATTGGCAAGCAGTAGTACCTTCTACTTGGAATGCAAGTCCAAAAGATGCAAATGGAGTAGGCGGTAGCTATGAACAATGTCTTATCGGTATGAAACTAGCTGATGTTAAACAACCTTTAGAGGTAATAAGAGCTATTCACTCTTATGATCCTTGTATAGCATGTGCTGTACATGTAATGGATACTAAAGGTAATAATCTTAGCGAGTATAAAGTAAATGTAAATTTATAAGGAAAGGACTTTAGTATGGATTCTAAACATTCCTTAAAATCAAACAGAAAGGCCGAGTATGAATTTAGTATCGGCCTTCGTTTTACACATTGGTTAAGAGCGGTTGCAATCGTGATTTTGGTGGGAACTGGATATTATATTTCTTATGTATTTCAATCTCCTTCTATTTCATCTGAGCCAACTTTATTCATGCAGGCAAAATACCGCATGGTGCACCAAATTTTTGGATTTATCATGATAGCTTGTGTGCTTTTTAAAACATATTTGTTCTTTTTTGATCCAAAAAGTGCAAATGAAAGAAGAAGTATTAAAGATATTTTTAATGTAAAATTATGGATAGAGCAGATTAAATTTTACATTTTCTTAGGAAAGCACCCGCATTTACAAGGTGTGTATAATCCTTTGCAATTTGCAACTTATTTTTTCTTTTATCTTGTTATGTTTGGGCTTATTTTAACAGGTCTAATCCTTTATATGCATGTATATCATGAAGGCTTGGGTGGATTTTTATACAATATCTTAAGACCTATTGAGGTAATGTTAGGTGGATTAGCTGATGTTAGAACTTACCATAGAATTTTAATGTGGGTTGTGTTGATTTTTGTTCCAGTGCATATTTATATGGCTGTGTTTAACTCGGTTAAAGGTAAAGATGGTGCTTTAGATGCTATCTTTAGTGGTTATAAATTTGTAAGAGAAAATCATTGAAACTTCTAATTTTAGGCATTGGTAATATTATGTTTGCAGATGAGGGCTTAGGCGTTCATCTTTGCAAACTTTTAGAAAAAAATTATAAGTTTTATCACGAAAAAGACTCAGTGAGCTTTGTAGATGGTGGAACTTTGGCTTTACAACTTAGTTATATCATCGCTGATTATGATGAAATGGTTGTGATTGATTGTATTGCAGCAGATGATGCTAAGATCGGAGATATTTTTTTCTTTCCTTATGATGCAATGCCAAAAAAAGTTAATTGGAGTGGTAGTGCACATGAGGTTGAAATGCTTCAAACTTTACAATATATGGAGCTTATAGGAGATTTGCCTAAAACTCAAATTTTAGCCTGTGTACCAAAACGCATAGAACCATTGAGTTTTGAACTTTCAAAAGAAGTCTTAAATGCTTTAGAAAAAATGGAGAAAATTTTACTTGATTTTTTAGAGAAGAAAGGCTTTACTTATGAGAGAGTTGCTAATTATAATATACAAGAGCTTGCTCTAAATTCTTATAAAAGCTAAGCAAAAAGCTTAGCTTAATTTTTAATCATCAAATTTTTGTCCTAAGAAATTTCCATTTGCATCAGTATAAATTTCCATCATATTATTTAGTTTAAATTTATAACCTTGAATTTCTTTTTCAACTTTAATTATACTTGCATTTGGGTGCATTTTCTTAATCATTGCTAAAACATTTGGATTTAAAAAAGAAGTATCAATCGGTCTGTATTTTGCATCAATTTCTTTCCAATCTCCATTGATGAAAAACTCAAGTTCAGTTCCATTGTCTAAATAAACATCAAAGCTATCAATATCTTGTTTAACTAAAGCTATGTTTGAGCCTGTAAAGTGTTTTTGTATAAAATTTTTAGAATTTGTCGGTAAAGCATTTACACCTACAACCATATCTTTAGCAAAAACACAACTTGCTAGAGCTAATGCCATTAAAGCTATTTTTAATTTCATTTTTTATCCTTTAAATTGAATTATTTGTGAAATCATATAAATATTAAGTGAATTTTGTGTGAACTTTGTTTTTTTAAAATAAATAGCAAGTATTTAATTGTATAATGATAAAAAAGTTTTAAAAGGATAAATAATGTATAGGTTTGCACCATCGCCTACTGGAGATATGCATATTGGAAATTTAAGAGCAGCTTTGTTTAATTATATTAAAGCAAGACAAGAAAATTCTGATTTTATTTTGCGTATTGAAGATACGGATAATGCTAGAAATATTGCTGGAAAAGAAGAAGAAATAAAAGCTATTTTGAAAGAATTTGGTATAACTTGGCAGCATTATTATGTACAAAGTGAGAATTTGAAATTTCATCGTCAAATGGCTTTAAAGCTAGTAAGTGAAAAAAAAGCTTTTGCTTGTTTTTGTACTGAGGATGAGTTAGCTCATAAAAAAGAATTAGCTAAAAGCAAAAATCAAGCATATAGATACGATGGCACTTGTGAAAAATTAGCAGATATTGATGTGTTAAATTGTGAGAAACCTTTTGTAATCCGTCTTAAAAAACCTCAATCTCAAATGCAATTTACTGATTATATTAAAGGCGAGATTAGTTTTAATCCTGAAGATATTGATAGTTTTGTGATTATGAGAGCAGATAAAACCCCAACTTATAATTTTGCTTGTGCGGTTGATGATATGCTAGAAGGTGTTACTTGTATTATAAGGGGAGAAGATCATGTTTCAAATACTCCTAAGCAAGAACATATTAGAGCTAGTTTGGGTTATGATAAAAGTATGACTTATGCACATTTACCTATCATTTTAAATGAAGAAGGTGTTAAAATGAGCAAAAGAGAGGCTCATTCTAGTGTAAAATGGATGCTTGATAATGGATATTTAGCAAGTGCTATTGCAAATTATTTAATCCTTTTAGGCAATAAAACTCCAAAAGAGATTTTTACCTTAGAAGAAGCTATAGAATGGTTTGATTTGAAAAAAGTTTCAAAATCTCCTGCTAGGTTTGATACTAAGCGCTTAATGCAAATTAACCGTGAGCATATAAAAATGCTTGATAATGATAAATTAAATTCTTTGTTGAATTTAGGTAAAGATGTAGCGGAGCTTGCAAAATTTTATACTCAAGAAGCTAGCACGCTAAATGAGATAAGAGAAAAAATACAGGCTATTTTTGCAGTTAAAAATTATAATGAATTTGAAAATGAATGTAAGTTGATTAAAGAGATTTTAAAAGATTTGGATTTACCTCAAGAATACGATGAGTTTAAAAAGATTTTGATGGAAAAAACAAATTTAAAAGGTAAAAATTTCTTTATGCCTTTGCGTTTAGTATTAACAGGGGTTACTCACGGACCTGAAATGAGTGAAATTTATACTTTAATTAAGCCTTTTGTTAAAGAAATTATAAAGGAGTAAAATGGGAGTTGGAACAAGTTTGATTGTGTCTTTGGTGCAAATTTTTTCTTTAGTGATTGAAATTTATGTTTGGATTATAATCATTGCTGCATTGATTTCTTGGGTAAGGCCTGATCCATATAATCCTATAGTACAAATTTTATATCGTTTAACTAATCCTGCTTATGCTTTTGTAAGAAGATTTATTCCTACTACTATAGGAAGTATTGATTTAGCACCTTTGATTATTATTTTAGGATTAAAATTTATTCAAATATTTTTATCAAATTTAATTTTAGGAAGTTTATAAGTGTTGAAAAAAAGTGTAGTATTACTTTTAGCCGGAGTAGTTTTTGCAAATAGTGCTATGTATTCTTATAAAGAATTAGAGCAAAAACCAAATTCTTTGGCTAAGGATTATTATTTATATCGTTTATTAGAAAAAAATGAATTTAAAAAAGAAGAAGTTGAGGGTTTAAAAGAACATATTTATCGTTATGCAGGGCGTATTAAAAATGCTATTGAAACAATCATTCCACCTTTGGGATATAATAAAGAATATGAAGCTTGTTATAAATTTAACACGCAAAATATCTTAGATGCTAATGCTACTTGTCAGCTTATAAGATTAAACAGTTTAACTTTTATACAAGATCTTAATGCTTCAACGCGTAATGAGATGAAAAAAATTATCCCACAAGATAATCCAAATTTAGTAAAGCTTTTAGAAGCTTTTAATACTAAAGATCCTCTAAGTTATGCAATTTTAAATTATGATAGTGTAAATTTTTATAAAATTTATGGCTTTTTAAAAGATAAAAAGGATTTTTTCTTAGAAAAAGATTTTACTGATGAATTAGCAAAAGAAAAAGAATTTACAAATTTTGTAAAAGAAATTATCATTAAGAAAAAAAGTCCATTGATAAGAAAATCTTTGGTTAATGTAGATGCAAATTTAACTTTTCAAGATAATGCATTTTACTTAGGTGTGAATGCTATTTTAGAAAATAATGATAAAAAGGCACTAGAGTTTTTCCAAGTAGCAAAAGATACTTTTAAAAGCAAGCCTTTAGCAGATAATGCAAATTTTTGGATTTATTTAATCACTCAAGATAAAAAGTATCTTGATGAGCTTGCTCAAAGCGATTCTTTAAATATTTATAGTCTTTATGCAAGAGAGTTAAAGGGCTTGCCTTTGCCTAAAATAGAAGAATTAAAACCAAAAAAACAAAAAAATGATTTTGATATGAAAGATCCTTTTGCTTGGCAAAAACTTGCAAAAGAAATTGCAAAAGGTACTCCTAGTGATCTAGAAAAGCTTGCAAAAGATTTTTATACTAAAGAAAATATCGCTATTTATGCTTATATTAAAGAAAGAGCTGAGGGTTTTAAAAAACATTATTTTATTATGCCTTATTTTAAGTATTTAAAAGATTATTCTACACAAAGAAAGGCTATGATTTTAGCTTTAGCTAGACAAGAAAGTCGTTTTATACCAACAGCAATTTCAACTTCTTATGCTTTAGGTATTATGCAATTTATTCCATTTTTAGCTAATCATATAGGTAATAAAGAATTACAAATTCCAAATTTTGACCAAGATATGCTTTTTGATCCAAAAACAGCCTATACTTTTGCAAATCATCATTTAGATTATTTAGAATCTAAACTTAATTCTCCAGTATTTGTGGCATATGCTTATAATGGAGGTATAGGATTTACCACTAGAATGCTCAAAAGAGAAGATATGTTTAGAGCGGGAAAGTACGAGCCGTTTTTATCTATGGAGCTAGTTCCTTATGCAGAAAGTAGGGTGTATGCTAAAAAAGTTTTAGCTAATTATATTGTGTATTTGCATCTTCTGAACGATAATACACCGATTTCGAAATTTTTTGAAACTTTAACTCAAAACACTGATTCTCAAAACACAAATCAAGTTGTAAAATAGGTTTTTGTACCAACTCATCAAGGGTGATTTTGTAATAACTTGCATAATCACTTTTGATGATATACTTAAACAACTCATCATTTTTATCTAAGGCTTTTAAGTTAGTTTTTTCTCCATCTATGAGTATTGAAATTTGCTCTTGTTTGATATTGATATTTGGTAAAAAACTAAGTACAAAAACTTCTTTTTGACTTTTTTCATCTAATACAGGATTTAGATAGCTTAACAAAGCAACTACTCTATTATCTTTATAATTAAAATTGATTTTTTGTGCATACATAAGAGTTTGGCTTTTTAAATCGATTTCGCTTTGTTTTTGGGTTTTATTTGAGCATGCAGTAAAAATAAGTGTTAAAAAAATAATCATATAAATTTTTTTCATATTTTATTCCTAATTTTTTTATAATTATAAGCTTTTAACTTTTAAAAAGATATAATTTTGTTTATTTCTTTGATTTAAGGAAGTTATGAAAAGATTAGCAATGGCTTTTAGTGGGCCTTCCAATTCAGGTAAAACAACTTTAATAACTCAAGTTGCTAAATATTTTATGGAGCAAAATTATAAAGTATGTATTATAAAACATGATCCAAAAGATAAAGCAAGTTTTGATATAGCAAAAAAAGATAGTTTTAAATTTTTTCAAAGCGGTGCTGATGTAATGGTTTTAAGTCCTACAAGGACAACTTTATTTACACATTCTCCAAGTACTTTAGATGAAGCTATTTCCAAACTAGGGGAATTTGATTTTTTATTTATAGAGGGCTTAAAAACCTTAGATATGCCAAGAATTAGTGTTTTTTGCAAAGAAGTAGATGAGAGCTATTTTGCTTATTCTAAGGCTATTGCAAGTTATGAGAAAATCGAAAATAAAAATTTAACTTGGCTTTATTTGGATGATTTAGAAAGTATTTGTGATTTTATATTAAAAAATTCAAAAAAAGTATAGGGGTAAAATATGCAAGAATTAATTAACGATATACAAAAAGCAGTGATTGAAATTTCAAAAGAACTTAGATATTTAAAAGATTTTGATTATACTACTTCTCAAAATGCCACTGGAGATAATCAATTAAAACTTGATGTAAAAAGCGATGAGATCATCACTAGAATTTTAAAGCAAAGCAAAGGTATAAAAAGCTTAATTAGCGAGGAAAAGCAAGAGCAATTATTAATCAATGAAAATGAAAAATACGTTGTTGCTTATGATCCTTTAGATGGTTCATCTTTAGTAGATGTGAATTTTGCTATAGGTTCTATTTTTGCTATTTATGAGCAAAAGGCTAGTGCAAAAAATCTAAAAGCAGCAGTTTATGCTATTTATGGTGTGCGTTTAGAGCTTATAGTATGCATAGATACTCCTAAGCTTTATAGGTTAAATGAAAATGATGAATTTGTTTTTGTTAAGGATTTAAAATTAAACGAAAAAGGCAAATTAAATGCAAGTGGTGGGACACAAAAAAATTGGTCAAATACTCATAGAGCTTTTATAAAAGCTTTATTTGATGAAGGATATCGTTTAAGATATTCAGGTGCTATGGTAAGTGATTTACATCAAATTTTACTCAAAGGTGGAGGATTATTTTCATATCCTGCAACAAGTGATGCGCCAAATGGAAAATTAAGAGCATATTTTGAGGTATTTCCTTTTGCTTTTATTTTTGAAAAAGCAGGAGGGCTTTCTACTAATGGAGAAAATGATTCTTTGCTTGATTTAGAATTTGAAAAAATCCATGCAAGTACGCCATGCTTTTTGGGTTCAAAATATGAAATTGAAAAACTAAAACAAGCTTATAAAGGGCTTTAATGGCTGAAGTTAAAGATGAATTTGAACTAGCTTTGGAAGTTAAAAAAAACGAACTTCAAGCTTGTCAAAACGATAAAAACTTAAAATCTTGTTTACCTTGCTCTATGGTTTTTGAATGCTCTTTAAGAAAAGAGTATATTGATGCAGTTTATAAGAGTATGTCTAAAGGTAAAGAAGGTGGATTTGATTTTTAATTAAAGGTTTAAAATGCGTTATATTACTACTCCGATATATTATGTAAATGATGTAGCACACATAGGTCATGCTTACACTACGATTATAGCAGATACTTTGGCTAGATTTTATCGCTTGCAAGGAGAAAAAACATTCTTTTTAACAGGTACAGATGAACATGGTCAAAAGATAGAGCAAGCTGCTAGCGCTAGAAATTTTACCCCTAAAGAATATGCAGATGAAATTAGTGCTAAATTTAAAAAACTTTGGGATGAGTTTGAGATTTCTTATGATTATTTCATTAGAACTACAGATGAAAATCACAAATTAAGCGTACAAAAAGCATTTAAAAAAATGTTTGATAAAGGTGATATTTATAAAGGAACTTATGAAGGCTTTTATTGTGTTTCTTGTGAGAGTTATTTTACCCAAACTCAGCTTGTAAATGAGTGTCATTGTCCAGATTGTGGTAAAAAAACACAGCTTTTAAAAGAAGAAAGTTATTTTTTCAAGCTTTCTAAATATCAAGATCAAATTCTTAAATGGTATAAAGAAAAAGAGCCGATTTTACCTAAAAATAAGGCTAATGAGTTGATTCATTTTGTAGAAGGTGGCTTAAAAGATCTTTCTATTACAAGAACGAGTTTTGAGTGGGGTATAAAGCTTCCAAAAGAATTAAATGATGAAAAACATGTGGTATATGTTTGGCTTGATGCTTTGATGAATTATGTGAGTGCTTTGGGTTATGGACTTGATGATAAAAATATGGATCTATGGCCTGCTCATATTCATTTTGTAGGTAAGGATATCTTGCGTTTTCATGCAGTGTATTGGCCTGCGTTTTTGATGAGTTTAGAACTTCCTTTGCCTAAATTTGTAGCAGCGCATGGCTGGTGGACTAAAGATGGTGAAAAAATGAGCAAATCTAAAGGCAATGTAGTAGCACCTAAAGAAGTAGCAGATACTTTTGGTTTAGAAGCTTTTAGATATTTTTTACTCAGAGAAGTTCCTTTTGGCAATGATGGGGATTTTTCACAAAAAGCATTAATCACGAGAATAAATGCAGAATTAAGCAATGAGCTTGGAAATTTATTAAATAGAATTATCGGTATGAGTGCTAAGTACTCTCAAAATATTATTGATTGTAAAGATGTGAATTTGTATTTTAATCAAGAATTAAATGAATGTAAAGAGTATTTAGATAATGCGATTAATGCTTTAGAAAATATCCAGCCAAATCGCTATTTAGAAGAGCTTTTTAAGGCTTTATCTTTAGCAAATTTAAGTATTAGCAAATATGAGCCTTGGAATTTAATTAAAAATGATCAAATGCAAAAAGCTAATGCTTTAGTGGCTTTATGTGCTAATATTTTAACAAAAGTTACTATTTTACTTTCAGCTGCTATGCCAAAAACAGCTTTAAAAATTGCCAAAGCTTTAAATTTTGAAATTTCAAATGAAAATTACCAAAAATTAATTTTAAATAATCAATTATGCGATTTAAAATCAAGTGCATGTGAAGCTTTATTTCCAAAAGTTGAATTAACTCAAGAAAGCAAAAAAGAAGAAAAAGCAGAAGAGAAGCCAAGTTTAGCTCAAATTAAAATTGATGATTTTAAAAAAATTGAAATTAAAGTAGCACTAGTAAAAGATTGTCAAAATATAGAAGGCAGTGAAAAGCTTTTAAAATTTCAACTTGAACTTGAAAATGGCGAACTAAGACAAGTGCTTTCAGGTATTGCTAAATTTTATAAAGCTAGTGAGTTAATAGGTAAGCAAGTTTGTGTCATTACCAATCTAAAAAAAGCTAAAATTTTTGGCCATGAAAGCCAAGGTATGATTTTAAGTGCAGAAAAAAATGATAAATTAGTTTTAATTAGCCCACAAAGCTTTATCGAAAATGGAGCTTTAATAGGCTAAATGAATATTTCTAATTTTATTGAGCTTGTTAATGCCCATGTTTTAAACTATGGAGCAACTTCTAGTGTTTATGATTTTAGCATAGATTTAAACAAAGTTAAACAAGCAAGTGTATTTTTTGCTAAGAATAATGAACAAGCTAGTTTTGCTATAAAACTTGGAGCTTATGTTATAGTAAGCGAGGAGAAATTAAATCTTGAAGATAAAGATGTGTTTTATCTTCAAGTTGATGATCTTGAAGAAGCTATTTTTAGGCTTTTTAGATTTTTATGCGAAGAAAAATCTTATGAATTTATATATTGCAATCATGTAGAATTAAAATTTGCAAAAGCCTTTAATTTTAAAGTCTTACACTCAAATATTTTATTAGATTTTGATCTTTTAAAAAATTCTAAAGAAAAAACTTTCTTTTGTTCTGATGATGAAAAATTTATTTTAAAATTAAAATCAAATTTTCATACCTTAAAAGCTTGTAAATATGAAATTTTAGGTTCAAAATCTTTATTTCAAACAAGTTTGCTTTGTAAAAATTTGTATTTTAAAGATTTAAAATTTGCATTTTTTTATGCAGATATTTTTGCTAGTTTTATTGAATTTATAGAAAGTCAAAAATTACCCTTTAGTTTTAATGACAAAAAATTAGAACTTTTTAAAGCCTATTTTTTAAACTCAAAAAATGAAATTTGTGCTTTTGGGGGTAGTTCTAGGGTGATTTTACTCGTGGAAAATGAAAAAGACTTTGATTTCATAGTACAAAAACTTCAATATATCAAGGGTTTTAAAACCGCATTAAAAAATTCTTTATTTTGTGATTTTTCCTATGCAAATTTAAATGAATTAAAGAATTTTTTTGACTTTAAATATTGTCTGATTAAAGAAAATAAAGAAGAGTTTTTGGAATACTTTCTTACTCAAGAAAAAAATATTAGTTTATTTGATTAAAAAAATATATACTTTAAAAAGCTATATTTCTAATTTTATTTTATTAATTTAAAGGAAAAAATATGAAAAAATTTTTATTTTTAAGTTTATTTGCTGCAGTTGCATTGAATGCTGAAATTTTAGTTTATGGTCCAGGCGGTCCAGCTCCTGTTTTAAAAGAACTTGCTAAACAATTTGAAGTAAAAAGCGGAGAAAAAGTTATCGTTAATGCGGGGCCAACACCTAAATGGATCAAACAAGCCAAAATGGATGCTGATATCATTTATTCTGGTAACACATCTATGATGGATGGATTTGTTAAAGCTATGTCAAAACAAATCAAAATACAAGATGTTCAGGTTTTAAATGCTAGAGGTTCAGGTATGATAGTAAGAGCTAATAACCCTAAAAAAATTAAAAAATTTGAAGACCTTTTAAAAGATGGTGTTAATGTTATGGTAGTTGATGGAGCAGGGCAGGTTGGCTTGTATGAAGATATGGCTTTAAAAACAGGAAAAATCGAAAACCTAGAAAAACTTAGAAAAAACATCAAAGTGTATGCTAAGAATTCAAAAGCAGCAGTTGATGAGTGGAAAAATAATCCAAATATCGATGCTTTAATCATTTGGACACATTGGATTAAAGCAGTTGGCGAGAAAGAAAATAAATTTATTAAAGCAGATAAAAACTCAATTATTTATAGAGCTGCTGAAATAGTACCAACACAAAAAGGTTTAAAAAATCCAAAAGTAGCTGAATTTATAGAATTTACACAAAGTAAAGAAGCGCAAAAAGTATGGGAAAAAGAAGGTTGGTTAGCTAAATAAATTAAATTAAAGCATTTTACTTTAGAGTAAAATGCTTTTTAAAATTATTTTTCGTTAATTTCTGCTTCGATGTTGATTTGTACTTCATCACTAAGTGTTAAACTAGAAGTATCTGGAGCAAATTTAAAATCGCTTCTTTTGATTTGTCCTTGTAAAGTAAATCCTGCTTTTTCTTTGCCACTATCTGTTTTGATAACCCCACCAATTTCGGTATCTAAAACGATATCTTTGCTTATACCAGCAATGTTTAATGAGCCATACATCTTACCTTTTTCATTAGAAATTTTTTCATATTTACTCATGGTAAAAGTGATGTTTGGGTGAGTTTTTGCTTTGAAAAAATCATCTTGCTGTAAGTGAGCATCTCTTGCTTTGTTTTCAGTATTTATAGAAGCAACTTTTACATTTGCTTGAAGTTTGTTAAATTCAAATTTAGTACTATCAAAATCAATTACCGCATCATAGTCTTTAAAATTTCCATTTACATTACTAATTTGCAAATGCTTGATTTTAAAAGCCACATTTGTATGTGATTTGTCTAAGCTAAATTCTTTACTTAAAGCATTGCTTGTTAAAATAGAAGCAGCTAAAAAAGAACCAAGTAGTAATTTTTTCATGTTTTCTCCTTAATATTTAAAAATGGTTATTATACAAATGAAAATAAAATGAAAGTAAATTTTTTAAATATATTCTATAAAATCTTTCACATTAGCTTCTTTAAAGCCTTTTAATCTTAATAAACAACTATCACATTTGCCACAAGCTTTATCTTCTCTTTCATAGCAAGACCAAGTATATTCTAAGGCTACCTTTTCTTTTAAGGCTAAATCAACTATTTGTCCTTTACTTAGATGAACTAATGGGGTTTTAATTGTAACATTACAAGTTTTTGTAGTACCTTCATTGATAAACTCACTCGCTTTTTGTATGAAATTTACACTACAATCAGGATAACCACTGCTATCTTCTTGCACTACTCCTATGAAAATACTTTCGCATTTTTCTTTTTCAGCTATAGCTCCTGCAATAGATAAAAAAATACCATTTCTAAAAGGAACATAAGTATTTGGAACTTCTTTTTCGTGTAGTTTTTCTTTGGGAATTTCTAAATTTAAATCCGTTAAAGAATTACCACCGATATTTGCTATAAATGAAACATCTAAAATATATTTTGTTTTTATATTAAGTTTTTCACAAATTTTATTAAAACATTCTCTTTCTTTAAACATGGTGCGTTGGTTATAATCAAAATGTAAAGCAATGATTTCATATCCTTCTTTTTTAGCTAAATACGCACACAAAGTACTATCCATACCACCACTTATAATACAAAGAGCTTTTTTCATACTTTTCCTTAATTTTGATATAATTTGAAATTATAAAATCAAAAGGATAATAATGATTTTTTGCGAAGAAGAAATGGATATTTCTTTTCTTGAAAAAATTGCCCAAAAAATGAGTGATCAAAATATAGAACTTGTTTTGGTAGATGAAAAAACCATGCATGAAATTAATCTTAATCAAAGGGGGGTAGATAAAACTACAGATGTTTTGTCTTTTCCTTTAGTGCAAAATTGTGAAAATTTACTTGGAAGTATAGTGATAAATTTAGATGAAGTAAGTAAAAAGGCTATGGAATATAAACATAGTAATGAAGAAGAGATGGCATTGCTTTTTATACATGCAATGCTTCATTTACAAGGTTATGATCATGAGGTAGATCAAGGACAAATGAGACAAAAAGAACAAGAATGGATTGAATATTTTAAATTGCCAAAAAGTTTGATTATAAGAGTGCAAGGGGATTAAATGTTTAAAAAGATTGCTTTTAGCTTAAGTTTATGTGTGAGTTTGTATGCTTATAATGAAAATACATTTACTTTAAATATTTTAAATGGAAAGGAATTTGATATTTACCTATATAGCTCTAGTAAAAGTAACACTAGTTATGGATTTGTCCAAGCAAAACAAAAACAATACAGTTTTTGGGGTAGTGCTAAAAATGATGAGTATTATATAGATATAGCAGATTTTGGAACTTGCGTTTTAAAAGATATATACAAAAATAAATTTGAAGCCCTATGTAAAATAGATGGTATAAAAAAAGAATTTAGCTTTTTAGCTAATAAATCCAACGCAAGTATTTATCAATTATCACTTAAAGAACAAAAACAAGTAGAAGACAATAAGAACATTGAGTTTGATTTTAGTGAAGATATATTAAAACTATCAAGTCAAAATAAAAATTTAGAAAAAATTATTGATGATTTTAATGAGAATTTGGATAAAAATTCATTAAAACAAAAAGCAAAAGAAAGTTTTGGTAAATGGAATAAAGAAGATATTTCTAATAATGAGTTTTTTTCTCAAGCCTATATATTTTATCAAGATGAGCATATTATCTCTTTGGGAAAAAATATTTATGAGTATAAAGGTGGTGCTCATGGTATGACTAGTTTTTTAAGAAAAACTTATAGTATTGATGATATGAAACTTCTTAGATTGAAAAATGAGTTAAAAATAGAAAATGAAGATTTTCAGGATATGATTAAGCAAAAGATTTTAAGTTTATATAATGAAAATGAGTTATTTGATATTAAAGAGCTTAAAATGAGTGAAATTTTTGAAGTGAGAAAAAACGGATTAGTTTTGATATGGGAGCCTTATGATATAGCTCCATATTCAACAGGAGTAATTGAAATTTTTATAAGTTATGATGAGTTAAAACCTTTTTGGAAAAATAATTCAAAATTAGCTTATTTGAGTAAAATCAAATAAGCTTTTAATCATCAAATTTTTGCCTTAAAATCGTTCCGTTATCATCTATGTAAAGTTTCATTTGATTATTAAGTTTGATTTTATAATAAGAAATTTTTCTTTCTATTTCTATGATTGCTGTGTTAGGGTAGATATTTTTAATAGTATTTTGTATTGCTAGGGGTAAAATCGCATAATTTAGCGATCTAAAATTTTCAGCCTCTTTAAACTCTCCATTAAGTGAAAACTCAATCTCGCTCCCATCGCTTAAATAAATCTCATAAGAATAACCATCTTGCTCTACTAGACCTATTTCTGCATTAAAATAATCTTTAATAAATTGTTTGATGTTTACCGGCAAAGAATCAGGTGCTATGACTATGCCCGCGTTAAGAGTATTTAGAGCGATAAAAAAAGCTAAAGCTAGTTTTTTCATTTTTAACCTTATTTTATTTTTTGACGATATTGTATCTTATTAGTGTGAATTTTATGTGTAAGCTAGAATTTAAATAGCTTTTTGTTATAATTATTAAAAATACAAAGTAGGGCAATGATAGCTTCTTTTTTAATCGCTTTAAATATTGTGATATTTGTCTTTGTGAATTATCTTTATTTTGGATCTTTAAATTTAGATGCTATTTTAGGTTTAAATTTATTTTTCTTTCAAGGATTTTACTGGCAAATTCTAAGCTCAATGTTTATGCATGGAAATTGGCCTCATTTGATTTTAAATATGATAGTACTTTTTCAATTTGGCTCTATGCTGGAAAAATACTTAAAAAGTTTTAAATTCGCTTTGCTTTATTTAATCGGTGGAATTCTTTGTTCTTTACTTAGTGCTTTTTATGTGTATTTAAGCTTTGATGGTAGTTTTGTAAATGTAGTGGGCGCAAGTGGTGCTATATGTGTTTTAATGGGATATTATGCATATTTGGATAAAACTGCCACCAAAGGACTTATAGTGGCTATATTATTAATGAGTTTTGTGCCTATTTTTATGGGTGTAAATATAGCTTGGTATGCACATATTTTTGGCTTTATATGTGGATATGCTTTGGGTAAATTTAAGGTTATAAGATGAAATATATTTATTTTATCCGTCATGCTAAAGCTCAAAAAGAAAACTACGATCAAGATTTGCAACGAGAGCTTAGTTCTAGTGGAAAAGATGATTTAAAAACTATGATTTATAGGATTAAAGATTTAGAATTTAAAGCTCAAAGCATTATCTCAAGTCCTGCTAGGCGTTGTATAAAAACAGCACAAAAACTTTGTAAAAGCTTTTCTTTAAAAGAAAAAGATATCAAGATAGAAAAAAGCTTTTATGATGGTAATTTAAAGGATGTATTAAATTTTATAAAAGAATTAAAAGAGAGTAGGGTAGTGCTAATTATGCATAATCCTTTATTGCAAGAACTTTGTGAGTATTTAGCCCATATAGACTTAGAAAACTTTCCAACTTCTGCTATTTTATGTATGCAATTTGATATAAAAGAATTTAAAGATATAAAAGAACACAGCGGGGAAGTTGTGTTTTTTGATTATCCTAAAAGTCAAGAAAATAACTAATCTACATTTTTAAACTTCAAATTTATTTAAGCAAAAATATAAACTAAAATTTAGTTGAAATAAAAAATATACGTCTTTAGTCTTTTATAGCTACATAAAATAACTTATAATATTTTTCAAAAAATTATACTTATTTTTTTATGGATAAATTATTTTCACTCAAAAAATAAAATGCTTTAAAATACTATATTATAGGTGTTTTAAAATACAGTTTACTTATAAAAGTGTAGATAAATATAAAAGTTTGAAAATTATAGTTTTCAATACAAAATATATATAATTTCAAGATTTTACTATTTATCATATAATTTTACATACATATTAAGTTTAAGTTAAAATATTTTTATAGACTAAAAAAGCTAAAATGATGAGTAAAAAGGAAAATAAATATAAAAGTTTAGCTTGTAAGGATTT
>NZ_JAKMSC010000017.1:0-35131 GCF_025772425.1 Campylobacter sp. FU_497
TAATGATGCTGTAGCACAAATTGATCATGTAACCCAAGAGAATTTAAAAATAGCAAACGACAGCGCTATAGTTGCAGACAATGTCAATCAAATAGCTAATGATATCTTAGAAGATGCTAGGAAGAAAAAATTCTAAAAGAAGTTAAACCCATTAAGGGTTTAACTTTACCCAATATAAGATTTTAAACAAACTCCATCAACGCTTAGCTCATAAGCTTTTTTTAGATTGTTTTTAAAAGTATCAAGCAAAAATAAAATTTTAGAGTCAAACATGTAAAACTCGGCCATTTTTGAAGCAATTTTTGCCAAATTCTCATCTTCTATTAAAATATATTTAGCACCTAATGCATTTGAAAGTAAAATTTCTTCTTCATTCTTGGCATATATAGCAAAATCTATTTTTTCCTCTTTTGCACTTTTTATATTTTGCTCATTATAATCAAAACAATTTACATTTGTTTTAATAAAAATATTTTCATAATGACTAAATTTTTGCATATTTATCAAAGGATGTCCAAAAATTAACATATTTTTTCCTTTACTTTTAAAAGACAATAATTCCTAAAGCCTTGATTAAAAATTTTATAATCTTTTAATCCTTGTAGTTCATCATAAACCTCACTACCTTTATAAAGCAAAAATGAAGTTTTTTCATCATAGAAACCATTTGAAATTTCAATCAAAGGTTTTACATCCATCAAAGCTCTTGATGTGATTAAATCTACTTTAAAAGGTGGATAGTTTTGTAATTTTTCTTTTATAATACTTACATTTATCAAATTAAGTTCAGTTTTAACCACCCTTAAAAATGAAGCTTTTTTAGCACTAGGCTCAAAAAGGAAAAATTCACTATCTTGTAAAATACAAGCTAAAAATAATGCAGGAAAACCAGCCCCACTTCCAATATCGATAATCTTTTTTTTATCAGTCAAATCACAATAGTCTAAAATTTTTATACTATCAATAATATTATCATCTATATTTTCAAGATGAGTTAGATTATGCACGGCGTTAAATTTTTCTAATAACTCTTTATAGAGCGTGATTTTTTTAAAAAAATCATCTTTATTTGCAAAATCTTTTAAAAAATTTAATTGCTCTTCATATTTTTTCAATTTAAATGTCCCATTTGCGTGTATTTGATTTCTAAGTAATCTTTGTTAAAACGATTTGCCTTTATCAAAATAGGCACTCTTAAATTAATTTTTTCTTTTAATGAATTTAGTTTTTCAGGATTATTAGTTAAAAGATTAATCTTAGAAATCTTATAATATTTAAGTATAAAATCTACTATTTCATAACTACGCTCATCTGCTTTAAAACCTAATTGATGATTTGCCTCTATGGTATTAAAACCCTTATCTTGCAAAGCATAAGCGTTAATTTTATTAAAAAGTCCTATACCTCTTCCTTCTTGTCTTAGATAAATTACCATACCACCATGCTCTTGGATATATTTTAAAGAAAAATCAAGTTGCTCTCCACAATCACACTTTAAACTTCCCAAAACATCACCCGTTAAACATTCTGAATGGATTCTAATATTAACTTCTTTATCTAATTTTCCTTTAAAAATACAAAGGTGTTCCTTATCGTTTTCTTTAAAACTTTGTATATTAAATTCTCCAAAACGAGTAGGAAGTTTTGCTATTTCAGAAATTTGAATAGTCATTATTTTACTTTACCTTTTTATAAAAAATATGCTAGAATTTAAACAATTTTAACAAACAAAAAGGAAATTTATGTTTAAACGCTTTAGAAGATTAAGACTTAATGAGAATATTAGAAGCCTAGTAAAAGAAAATACCTTAAATTTAGATGATTTAATCTATCCACTTTTTGTTATTAATGGTGCTAATATTAAAAATGAAATTACATCTATGCCAGGTGTGTTTCAAATGAGCTTAGATGAAATTTTAAAAGAATGCGAAGAACTAATTAGTCTTGGTATTAAAGCGATTATTTTATTTGGAGTGCTGGAAAGCTCTAAAAAAGATAGCTGTGGCAGTGATGCATTGAGCGATGATGGTTTGATAGCTACAAGTCTAAGAGCTATTAAGGCAAAATTTCCTAATTTGGTAGTGATTACTGATCTTTGTTTTTGCGAGTATACCGATCATGGTCATTGTGGCATTATTGATCCAAAAAGCAAAAGCGTAGATAATGACTTAACTTTGGAAATTTCAGCCAAACAAGCTCTAATTCATGCCAAAAACGGCGCTGATATGATAGCACCAAGCGGTATGATGGATGGTATTATTGAAACTTTAAGAAAAACCTTAGATGAAAATGGTTTTGAAAATTTACCTATTATGGCTTATTCTACTAAATTTGCCTCAGCTTATTATGGGCCTTTTAGAGATGTGGCTGATTCTGCTCCAAGCTATGGAGATAGAAAAACCTATCAAATGGATTTTGCTAATGGCAAAGAAGCCTTGCGTGAAAGCTTAGAAGATGAAAAACAAGGTGCTGATATTTTGATGGTTAAACCAGTGCTTGCGTATTTAGATGTAGTTAAAGATATAGCAAATCACTCTAAGCTTCCACTTTGTGTGTATAATGTAAGTGGAGAATACGCTTTATTAAAAGCAGGTCAAAAAGCAGGTGTGATTGACTATGAAAAAATAGTGCTTGAAACTATGCTTGCTTTCAAAAGAGCAGGAGCTAAGCTTATTATAACTTATCATGCAAAAGAAATTGCAAAATTATTAAACAAGGAGTAAGATTGAATAGTCTAAGTAAAAAAAGTTCCCAAGATATTATCAACGAATTATCAAGCCATTTAGGCATAGAAAAACATAATCAAACCATATTTCATCTCACCCATATTAATGAAAAAGAAAAAAAATTAAGTCTAAAAAATGGTCATGAGTTAGCACCTGAACCATGGTTTATAGTAGATGAAAATGATGATGTTAAGACTATGTTTTCTGTAAAAACCTTAATCGAGTTTTTGCAAAATGCCAAGGAAATGCAAAAAGATAATTTTGAGCTTAAATTAGAAAAGGCTATTTATCAACAAATTCCTATTGACTTTAATGATGTTTGGACAGTTGCTATGGATGAGATTAAACATCAAGTTGCCAAAGGTATAAAAGAAGTAAATATTGATTTAGATCAACTAATCAGCAATATTCATATAAAACATCCTAATTTATTTATTGATATGAAAGAAATGATGCAAAAGGTAAAGCCAAATGAAAGATTATAAAAGCTTTGTTAAATACTCTAAAGCAGGCCCAAGATACACTTCCTATCCCACCGCAGTGGAGTTTAACACTCAGTTTAAATATGAAGATTATATACAAATTTTAAAAGAACAAAAAGCACAATTGTCTTTGTATTTTCATTTGCCTTTTTGTAGAAGTGCTTGCTATTTTTGTGGTTGTAATGTAATATATACTGCTAAAGAAGAAAGCAAAGAAAGATATTTAAACTATCTTTTTAAAGAACTTGATCTTTTAGCAAATATCATTAATACTCAAAGAGAAGTAGCTCAAATGCATTTTGGTGGTGGCACCCCTACTTTCTTTTGCGCTAAACAATTACAAAGTTTGATTTTAAAAATAAAAAGTGTTTTTCCAAATTTTACTCAAGATAGTGAAGTAAGCTGTGAGATTGATCCTAGATTTTTAAATGAAGAACAAACTGATGTTTTAATCCAAAATGGTTTTAATCGTATTAGTTTTGGTGTGCAAGATTTTGATGAAAAAGTTCAAAAGGAAATTCATAGAATTCAACCTTTTGAATTAACCAAAAACGCAGTAGATATGGTAAGAAAAAAGGGAATTAACTCAGTAAATATGGACTTAATCTATGGTCTTCCTTATCAAAGCCTAGAAAGTTTTAAACAAACTTTAGAAAAAGCATTGTTAATTAATCCAGATCGTTTTGCTATTTTTAACTATGCGCATGTGCCTTGGCTTAAAAAAAATATGAGAAAATTTGATGAAAGCACATTGCCAAGCCCTGATATAAAACTTCAGATTTTAGAATACTGTGAAAAATTTTTAACTCAAAATGGCTATAAAATGATAGGAATGGATCATTTTGCAAAACCACAAGATGAACTTTTTAAAGCTTTAGAAAATGGTAGCTTGCATAGAAATTTCCAAGGCTATACTACAAAAGGCGGAACTGATTTAATTGGCATTGGCTTAACAAGCATAGGCGAAGGACAAAGACATTATATGCAAAATTTCAAAGATATGCCAAGCTATGAAAAAGCTATTGATGAGGGTAGATTACCTTGTGAAAAAGGTATTATACTTGATGATGATGATGAACTAAGAAAAGCTGTTATTATGGAACTTATGAGTAATTTTGCCCTTAATATAAAAAACATAGAAAATAAATTTAAGATTGATTTTTTTGAGTATTTTAAACAAGATTTAAAAGAACTTGAGGGGCTTAGCGAATTTGTCACTATAGATAAAAACCATATCAAGGTTAATGAAACAGGGGTGCTTTTAATACGTAATATTGCTATGTGTTTTGATAAATATTTAAAACGCATTAGCGAAGATAAAAAAGTATTTTCTAAAACGGTTTAATATGCTAAATGTTAATGAAATTTCTAATGCTTGCGTAAAATGTGGCAAATGCATACCAGTTTGTACTATACATGAAATAAACCGCGATGAGAGCACTTCTCCTCGTGGTTTTTTAGATTTAATTAGTGCTTATAAAAACCAAGAACTAGAACTTGATAAAAATCTTAAAAAAACTTTTGAATCATGTTTTTTATGTACAAATTGCGTTGAAGTTTGTCCAAGTCATTTAAGAGTAGATAGTGCTATTGAAAAAGTACGCTTTGATATAGCTCAAAAATTTGGCATAGCATGGTATAAAAAGCTTACTTTCTTTTTTTTAAGACACAGAAAGATTTTAGATATCTTAGCAAGATTAGGCTATGTTTTTCAAAGTTGTGCCTTTAGCTTGCAAGATAAAAATTTAGGAATGAAAGCCAAATTTAGCCTACCTTTAATCAAAAAAGATCGTTTGCTTCCTTCTTTAGCCAAGAAAAGTTTTTTAGCCTCTAACCCTGATTTTATAAACAATCAAGGCGAAAAAACTATAGGACTTTTTATAGGTTGTTTATCTAATTATTCTTACACTAATACAGGTTTTGCCTTACTTGAAATTTGTAAGTATCTTAAAATCAATGTGGATTTATTAAAAGATCAATCTTGTTGTGGCGCTCCTCATTATTTTACCGGAGATTTTAGCAGTGTAGAAAAATTAGCTAAAAAAAATATCATTTATTTTGAAGAAAAATTAAAAACACTAGATTATATCATTATCCCAGAAGCAACCTGCTCTGCAATGATTAATATAGACTATGAACATTTTTTCCATATGCAAAATGATGAAGAATGGGCAATAAGAGCTAAAAATATTTCTAGTAAAATACTACTTGCAACAAAATATTTTTACGAATACACTAATTTAGAAGAACTTTTAAAAACAAAGAAAAAAATAAATACAAAAATTGCATATCATGATCCTTGCCATGCAAGAAAAATGCAAGGGGTTTTTAAAGAACCAAGAGCTTTACTAAAACAAAATTATGCTTTTAAAGAACTTAGCAAGTCAAATGAGTGCTGTGGCTTTGGTGGAGTAAGTATGCAAACGGATCACTATGAAAAAGCTTTGCAAGTTGGCATAAAAAAAGCTCAAAACATACAAAAAAGTGATGTAGAAATCATTAGCGCAGAATGCTCAGCTTGTAGAATGCAAATTTCAAATGCATTAGAGCATGAAAAAATCTCCACGCAATTCTTACACCCTTTAGAATTAATAGCAAAATCACTTCAAGATTAAAAACTAATCTTGATTTTTTATACTTTCAATATTCGATCTATTTTTTTCTATTAAAATTCTATTTTGTTCTATGTTTTCACTATTTTTTTTACACTCATTTTTTAAGATTTCTATATTTTTATATAAAATCTTTATTTTCCTTTCATAGCGATTAATTAGCAAAAACACTATAAATAAAAATAAAATTAAAATAGCCCAGTTCAAAAACGCCATAATTTATCTCTCCTTAGATATATTAGTATTTTTTATCTTAAATTACAATTCTTTTTAAATTAGGGGAAAGTTTGACTAAAATTTCATAATTAATAGTATTGAAAAAATTAGCCATAACATTTGCATCATTCATAATACAAATCACCTCACTATCATCCTCACAAGAAAAGCTATCCATAGACATTTTTCCAAGTATTTTTTTGCCATTAGGAAGAAAAAAATCTTTTTTTCCATCATAGCGCAAAAGCCCATCAGCATAACCCAAATCATAAGTTGCTATTTCAATATCTTCTTTTGCGCTATACATTCCACCATAACCAACACTTTGACCTTTTTTTAATACTCTTTGGCTTAATTTTTCAGCCCATAAACTCAAAACCTTAAGCAAATCTTTACTAAAATGCGCATAACCAAATTGTACAAGCCCTACTCTACAATACTCATCATCTTCTAAAGTATTTGCTCTAAATAAGGCTTCAGAATTATGAGAGTGAAACACTAAGTTTTTAGCCTCTTCTTGTAATAAATCATAAATTAATTTTTTAGCATATTGGAATTTTTGTTTTTGCACAAAATAACTTGCATCTATTTCATCGCTTCCTGCAAAATGCATCATCACTCCATGAAGTTGTAAACTATGATTTTTAAACTCATGCAAAGTTTCTTGAATTTCTTCAGGTAAAATTCCATTCCTATGCATATTTGTATCTATAACTAAATGAATTTTTGTATTTTTTTTGAGTTTTTTTATATCATTTTTATTATTTAAAGCATAAATAAATTTTTCACTTTCATTGCCATGTGGATGATGAGATAAAATTAAGATATTATCAAAAATATTTTCAAGCTCTTTTGCCTCAGCTTCATTTTTTACTGCTATAAAATTTATACCTTTTGTTCTAGCTATAGGAGCTAAAAGCTTAGCTCCATGTCCATAAGCATTATCTTTAAAAACACAAATTACTTTTTCATAACCTCCAGCCTTAGAGGCTATTAAATCAAGATTATGCTCATAAGCTAAGCGATTAATTTTTATATAAGCCATTATTGTTCAGCTAAAATTTGCATTTTATCTTCAACCAGCTTAACATAAAGAACTTTTTCTCCTTTGAATTTATAATTAGTACTACGATAATCTTCATAAAATCCTATTCTAAAAATCTTTTCATTTTTTTCATTTGGATAAGGACTTATACTAAGATCTGAAAATTTAATAGTTTTTTCTTCTTTTTTAGCAAAAATTCTTTCTTTGTTTTTTGCAAACTGCTCATATGAAAATTTATTTTTATGTTTAAATATATTTTTATCATAAAAAGATAAATATTTATTGATATCACTTTTTTGCCAACTATCTTTCCAAGCAAACAAATTTGCTAATAAAATAGCTATTTCTTCATGATTTGCTCTTACTTTATTTTTTTCTTCTGTCATTGCATAAGCTTTTCTATCGGCTACTAATTTATTAAAATCTTCTAATAAATCATTTTGTACAGCAATACAACCTCTAGTTTTATAAGTATCTAAACGCGTTCCATCTAAAGGATAACCATGAATCCAAATTCCACCACCTGTTTTACCTAAAGTTTTATCTAAAACATTTGGATAAGTTGTTGCAAAAGCAAATGGTCCATAATATGGATCGCCAGGATAAAATTTCTTTCCAAGCTCATAAAAACCTATAGGAGTTTTTAAATCCCCTTCCACTTCTTTATCTCCAGCCAAACCAGTTAAAACATCTTTTTGAATAAATTTCTTTTCTACTTTGCCATTATTATAATGATAAACTCTAATGATTTTATCACTTTTATTAGTTAAAACGATTGCAACATTTTCTTCATAGTAACCAAGGCTAACATTTTTATCTTTTATCTCATCAAGCCAAAAATCTTTCTTGCTTAATTCTTGTTCTAATACCTTTTCAACCGCATTAATACCTTGATTTAAATAAATTTTTGCAAGTTCACTTGCATTTGCAAATACAGCTAAACTAAACAATGCTAATATAATTTTAAACAATTTATACCTTTCTACTAAAATTTAAAACAACAAAGAGCTAATTATAATATTTTTACAATAAATATATTTTTAATTTTTTCCGTGTATAATGTTTATAATTGACTAAAAATATAAAGGAAAATAATGAAAAAAATACTCAGCTTAGCTCTTTTAAGCACTTTTACCTTGGCTAACAACATCACTGTAAATGATCCCTATGTAAGACAAACTCCACCAAATTCTAAAACCACAGCCTTTTTTTTAGAACTTAAAAATAATTCTAATCAAGACATAAAACTCATCAAAGCCCAAAGTTCACTAAGTGATACAACTGAAATTCATGATCATATCATGGAAAATGGTAAAAAAATGATGGTGCAAATCCCTCAAATTACTATAAAAGCTAATTCAAGTGCTGAACTTAAACCAGGTGGCATGCATATTATGGTATTAAATCTTAAAGAAAATATCACACCGCAAACAAAAGCTAATTTAACACTTTATTTTGATGATAATAGCACAATTGAACTAAAAGATATCAAGTCAAGAAGCATTAAAAAACAATGAAAAATCTACTTGTCTTTGCCCTAGCTATAGTCTTTGCTATATGTGGGGCTTATTTTTATACTAATTCATCAAATTCTGGAAAAAAAAGAGAGTTAATCACCACTCTAACGCCTTTAACATGCGATCTAAATATCCAAGAGTGTGAGTATAATTTTAAAGATAAAAAGGTAATAGTAAATTTAAATCCAAAACCTATAGCCGCATTAAACGAGCTTGATTTCAATATCACTAATTTAGGTGAGTTTAAAAAACTAAACGCTAGAGTTTATGGACTTAATATGTATATGGGAGATATTGTTCCACAATTTAAAAAAATCAACAACACCTACCATGCTAAATTAGTTTTAAGCTCTTGCACACTAGATGTGATGCGTTTTAGAATAGAACTTTTTAATGATGAAACTCCGCTAGATTTTTATTTTGACTTTGATGTAAAAAGGTAAAATATGAAAAAAATAAATATTTTTTTATTAATTGTGGTAATTTTTGGGGTGTTTTTTATATCTGTGCAGTATTTTGAAAATAACAAATATAATTTTCACTTAAATTCTGAAAAAGGCATGCTTAGTTTAAAAGATTTTATCGGTAAAAAATTGATTGTATATTTTGGTTATACATATTGTCCTGATGTTTGCCCTAGTGAGCTTGCATTGATTGCTAATGTTTTAGAAAAAATGTCAAATAAAGAAAAAGCTCATGTGGTATTTATCTCACTAGATCCAGCAAGAGATAGTAATCTAACTCAAACTAGTCAATGGGTAAAATATTTTTATCCAAATTCTACTGCTTTAGTTGCCAAAGATGAAAAAGAATTAGAAAAAGTTACTAAAAATTATGGCGTGGTATATGAAAAAATCAATCTTAAAGATTCTGCTATGGGATATTCTATAGCACATAGTGGTGAATTTTATCTGATTGATGAAAATGGAAAATTTATTAAAACCATAAAAGATATTAGCTATGAAAACTTTTTCAATGAAATTCAAAAATTCTTAAACGAATAAATTTTTACAATTTATTCGTTTCTTAAAGTATCTAAAATATCTACTTGCGTTGCTTTTTTGGCAGGATAATAAGAAGATAAACTCACTATCACAATAGCACCAAAAAGTGTAGCGCAAAAATCAACAAAAGAAAGTTCTAAAGGCAATTTACTCATACCATAAACATCACTTGGTAAAGAAATGATGTCAAAATTTCCAAGCACCCACAAAGCTATAGCTGCAAGAATCACACCTGCTACAATACCACTTCCACCTATTAAAAATCCTAAAGAAAAAAAGGTTTTTTTAATCTCTAATTTACTAGCTCCTAAGGAAAGCAATAAAGCTATTTCACTACGTCTATTCATCACTATCATCAACAAAGAGCTTACTATATTTAAACTTGCAACTAAAATAATCAACATTAATACTATAAACAAAGCTCTTTTTTCTAAAGCAAGCGCTGCAAAGAAATTCCCATTTTGTTCCCACCAACCTATGCTAGCATACCTTGCACCCAAAAAAGCTTCAATTTGCTTAATATCCTCAAAAGGTTTATTTGAATACACATGTACCCCATCATAACTTCCTTGAGGATATGATAAAATTTTAGCTAAGCCTTTAGCATCTGTATACATATAAGCTTTATCATAAGCTAATAATCCTGAAGAAAAATCAGCTTTAACGTCAAATCTTTTAACCTGCGGAATAAGCGAAAGCCCGCTTGCATTTAGATTTGAAAAAATTAAAGTAATTTTTTCATTATAATCAAGTCCAAATTCATCTTTTAAACCCTTGCCAATTAAAATATCAAAATTATCTAATTTTTTATTTTCTAAAGCTTGTGCTACGACTTCATTAATTTTTTTTTCATCTTCAAAATTAACACCAAAAAGCATACCGCCTTCTAATTTTAAATCATTTCTTGCTATTACTTGAGTAGCAATATAAGGACTAAATAATAAATTTGGAAATTTAGCTCTTAATTCTTGCAATAATTTATCATCCATATTTGCTCCAAAACGTGGCAATATAGTGATAGGATAATTCATCGTAAAAAGTTTTCTTTCAAATTCCTTATCAAAGCCATTCATAATAGCCATTGCAACTAAAAGCACGCAAAGCCCTATGCTTACACCTAAAAAGGCTAAAATTTTTGAAAGCATGATAAAGGGTTGATCTTTATCAAAACGCAAATATTTAAATAATAAATAACGAGGGATACTTTTTTGCATTTTATACTCTTAATATTTTTTTAAGTATTTTAACTTGATTTTTATAAAAGCTAGCTTTGTATTCATTTAAGATAATATATAAAGGCACTATTATCGTGAAATTCAACTATAAATCTTAAAGGCAAAATTCTCACATAAGTTTCACTTTGTGCGCTTGCTTGTTCACTTTTTACAAAATCTTTTACATCTATTTTTGAATTAAAAAAGCAATCAATTAAATCATTTTTATGAGCATTTAAAAAGTTAAATTTATCTAACTTTGTCATTTGCTCTTCATCTACCATACCAAAATCATTGCGTATTAAAGATTTTAAATCACTTGGTGTATATACTAATTCACAAGCATATTCTAAATTCTTTTTTTTGCTTTTAGTCATAGCCATAGAAATAGTTTCATTTTGATGATAAAGGATAAAATTTTTATTAGAAAGTTCTGCCCAAAATATAAATTCATCTTGGGCAGTGGCATTAAAAATTATAAGGATTAATAAGCAAACAATTCTTTCCACTTGTCAGCATCGATTTTAAGTTCTACATTTACTCTATAAAGACCATCTTTAAAGTCTTGATCAACTACACTTGCATTTTTAATCAAACCATTTACTTGCGCTGTGATAGTTGAACTTTTAAGCATTGCATCTTTTACTGTATCTTTACCATTAACTCTTACACCATATAACTTACTAGCTAATTGTCTATAAGCATCAGTGATTGCTGCTCTTTTAGCCAAAGCCAAAGCTTGACCAACAGAAACCGTATTTAAAGGAGCAATACCCTCACCCACTGCTGTAAAAGTTAGATCATTATCCGTACTTGTATCATTTGCAAGCATTTTTTCTTCTCTAATGATATTACGCACATCATCTTTGTCTACTTTTTGAACCACAACATCAGAACTTGCAGCTTGAGCAGCTTGAGTTTGATTTGGATTCACACCTCTTTGATCTAGCGCACATGCACTAAAACCCAAAGCCAAACAAAACATAAAAACAACTTTTTTCATTTTTTACACCTTCAATTTATTTGATTTTATTAAAATAGCAAAAAGCATTCCAAAAATTTTACTATTCTAAATTTAAATCCATATTAGTTTCAGCATCTAATTCCTCATCTTCTTCTTTAGGACATTTAGCAATGCTTACAACCTCATCATTTTCAACATTAACAACAATCACACCGCTTGTATTTCTACCTGCTTTTCTAATACTTTGCATATCAACACGTATCATCTTACCGCTACTTGTTAATGCCATTAAATCCATACTTTCATCAACTATAACTATACCGATTAAGTCTTTTGTTTTAGCAGTGAGTTTCATGCATATTACACCCTTACCACCTCTGCTTTGAAGTCTATATTCTCCAGCATCAGTACGCTTGCCTATACCTTTTGCACTTACACTTAAAATTTCTTGAGCGTCATTTTCTATAACAACAGCACCCACAACCTCATCATCTTTTTCTTTAAATTTAATCGCAGTTACCCCTCTACTTACACGGCCAATCTCTCTAACTTTAGCAAGCGGGAATTTAATACACATACCTTTTTTAGTAACTGCAAAAAGCATTTTACCAACGACGGTATTATCAAGTTCTTCATTAGGTTCAAGTATTTCATTTTCTAAATTTTCTTCATAATTTTGCTCTTGCGTTTCATTTTCATCTCTTGCTACGATAATTGCAGTAACAAGCTCATCATTTTCATCTAGATTAATCGCTTTTACACCCACGCTTCTAATGTTTTGATATTCACTTAAATTTGTGCGTTTTACGATACCATTTTTAGTAAAGAAACACAATGATTTACTTTCATCAAAGTCAGTGGTTGGAATAATTGCCATGATTTTTTCATCTGCTTGTAGATTAATGAGATTAACCACAGCTTTACCTTTAGCAGTTCTACTTCCTTCAGGAATTTTATAAACCTTAAGCCAGTAAAGTTGCCCACGATCAGTAACAAACATCAAAGTATCATGCGTATTTGCTGTAAAGAAGCTTTCTATAAAATCATCATCATAAGTTGTGACTGCAACCTTACCTTTACCACCACGTTTTTGTTTTTCATATTGCTTGCTTGGAACACGCTTAATATAACCACGATGAGTAATGGTAACTACCATATTTTCATTTGGTATTAAATCTTCTATATCAATATCATCATAATCATCTTCAATTTGAGTGATTCTTGGTACATCAAATTTGGTTCTGATTTCTTTTAACTCATCTTTGATTAAATTTTCAAGCAAAGTTTCGCTTTTTAAAATTTGATCAAGTCTTTCAATTTCTGCTAATAATTCTCTTAATTCATTGTCAATTTTTTCTCTCTCAAGACCTGTTAAACGGCCTAATTTCATATCTAAAATAGCATTAGATTGAAGCTCACTTAGACCAAATTTTTGCATTAATAAATTTTTAGCTGTTGGGTTATCAGGAGAATTTTTAATCAAAGCTATCACTTCATCAATATTATCTAGAGCAATTTTTAAACCTTCTAAAATATGCGCTCTAGCTCTAGCTTTTTGCAACTCATAAATCGTTCTTCTAATAATTACAGTTTTTCTATGATTTAAGAATAAATTTAAAAGTTCAATTAAAGAAAAAACTTTTGGTTCTTTATTGTGTATAGCAAGCATAATCACACCAAAAGTGCTTTCCATAGTGGTAGATTTAAAAAGATTATTCAACACAATCTCACTCATAGCATCGCGTTTTAGTTCAATCACCACGCGAATTCCTTCTCTATCACTCTCATCTCTAACTTCAGCAATACCTTCGATTTGTTTTTCTTTAGCAAGCTCAGCAATTTGCTCTATCAATCTTGCTTTATTAGTTTGATAAGGAAGTTCATCTATTACAATAATATCTTTATTAGCTCTTTTTTCTATATGAGTTTTTGCTCTTACTTTTACCCTACCACGACCTGTGCGGTAAGCTTCTATAATACCTTTTTTACCAAAGATAATACCACCGGTTGGAAAATCAGGGCCTTTGATAAATTGCATTATTTCTTCTAAACTTGCATTTTTATTATCAATTAAATAAAGCAAACCATCAATAAGCTCATTCAAGCTATGCGGAGGAATATTAGTAGCCATACCTACTGCAATACCACTTGAACCATTAAGTAATAAATTTGGCACCCTAGCAGGTAAAACATCAGGCTCGCTCATAGAATCATCATAATTTGGTATAAAATCAACCGTATCTTTTTCTATATCACGCAAAAGCTCTTCAGCTAAAATCGTCATTCTAGCTTCAGTATAACGCATTGCAGCAGCGCCATCACCATCAATAGAACCAAAGTTTCCTTGCCCATCCACACTTGGATAACGCATAGAAAAATCTTGTGCCATTCTTACTAAAGCATCATATACAGCTGTATCACCATGTGGATGGTATTTACCGATTACATCACCCACTATACGCGCTGATTTTTTATACGCACTACGACTTCCAACACCTAAATCATTCATAGCATATAAAATTCTTCTATGAACAGGTTTAAGCCCATCTCTAGCATCAGGTAAGGCACGACCTATAATAACACTCATAGAATAATCTAAATAACTACTTTTTATAGAACTTTCTATATCTATATTTTCAATATCTGAATCTTTAGTAAAAATATTTTCCATAAAAATCCTTAAAATTAATGCCTATATTGTATCAAATTTTGCATTAGCTAAAACTAAAGCAAAAAGTACTTCAATATTATTTTTTTCTAAAAACTCTTTTGCTTCAAGCAAACTTAAACCCGTAGTTACTACATCATCTACTAAAATTACAGGGTATTTTGGATGCCTTAAAAGCTTATAAGATCTTTTATTATCTTTACGAAATTGCAATCTTTTTCCACTATATTTAAATTCCGAACTAGCTTGTAAGGTGCAATACATAGGTTTTATAAATTGAGTTTTTAAATGTTTGGTTAAAATAGCAGTATGAGAGTAGTTTTTATATGTTTTATCATCTAAGGCTATAGCGTTAATTTCACATGAGGGTTGAAAAAAATCTTTAAATTTAGCAAAGCTTAATTTTGCAAGCGCATTTAAAACAAAATATCCTTGAAATTTGTGTTTGAAATAAATTAGGTGTTTAATTTGTTCATATTGATAAAAATAATAAACTTTAAAATTTCCCTCAAGTTCTCTTATACCTAAAGAATATTCTAAAAGCTCTTCCTTGCAAGCTGGACAAAAACTCGCAAAGGAAAATCCATGGCAGTTAAAACACCTCACAAAGAACTGATGATATCTGCAGATTTATTAGCTACTTGTTTTATAAGAAGCTGAGTGAAGAAAGGTAAATCTTTTATATTATAAAAACCTTTAACTTCTTGTTTAGTTTTAATATTAATAGTTTTATTAGTATTAATATCTTTTAATGTTAGTTGACTAGCAATAATTGAAAATAAAGAATTAGAATCAAATTTAGAATAAAAATCATTAAAACTTAAATCCACTTTTAAAACATAAGGAGAATCTTGTGTATTTTCAACCACTACTATACCTCTATTTTCTAATTCTTCTTTTAAAAACACATAAAAATAGTAGTTAAAATTTTCATTAATATAATAATTATTTCCATTAGAAGAAGAATATTTTAAATTCTCATTTAAATCATACACTCTATGAATATAAACTTTTTTCAAAGAAACACTTTTATCAAGCGTTCTTTTATTTGCACAATACTTAAGCCCTACATCACTAATATATACAAGGCCTTTAATTTTTGCTTCATAGGCTTTAGGGCTAGAAGGATTATAACATTGTGCTTGAATTTTTATAACTTCATTAACCTTAGCTACACCTTGATTTTTAGAATTTATGGCACAAGCACTAAAAAATAAAGCTAGAGTCAATATAAATATTTTTTTAAACATGTTCTTTCCTTAGAATCATCTTTATTTATGTGATGATTTTTAATTAGCAAAAATTATACCAAAAACAAATAAATTTTACTAAAACTTACTTTTTTTCACACAAGAAAAGTTTTATATAAAAAAATTTATATAAAAATTGACATTTAAAAGAAAATTCATTTAGAATATGTTACAAAACTACAATATTTCAAAGGAGTTATTAAAAATGAGTTCAAATACAAAAACACTCATAGTCATTGCTGATTTGGTGTTATTTATCGCTTTGCTTTATTTCTCCCCTTTTGGCGAAACTAAAGTAAATCAAGGTTTATCATTATTAGTTTTTATTGCCATTTTATGGCTTAGCGAAGCTTTACATGTTACTATTACAGCTATTTTAGTGCCTGTTTTAGCAGCTGTTTTAGGACTATTGCCTACTGCTAAAGCTTTAACCGGCTTTGCTGATTCAAATATCTTTTTATTTTTTGGTGGTTTTGCTTTAGCTGCAGCTATGCATCATCAAAAACTAGATAAGCTGATTGCACATAAAATTTTAACCCTAGCAAAAGGACATTTGGGTTTATCGAGCCTGTATATTTTTATTACCACTGCGTTTTTATCTATGTGGATGAGCAATACCGCAACAGCTGCCATGATGCTTCCACTTGCTATAGGTATGCTAGCTTCACTTGACCCAGAAAAAGATAGAAATACTTATGTTTTTATCCTTTTAGGTATAGCTTTTAGCGCGAGTATAGGTGGTATAGGCACTATAGTAGGAACCCCACCAAATGCTATCGTTGCTACTCAATTACACATTAGCTTTGCACAGTGGTTAAAATATGGTATTCCTATTGTTTTAATCTTCTTACCTGCAATGATTTTAATTTTGTATTTTATGTTTAAACCTAAATTTAATCTACAAGTTGATTTACACACTGAAAATATAGAACTTACAAGACCTAGAATTATTACTTTAGTAATCTTTTTAGTGGTTGCTCTATCTTGGATTTTTAGTGGCAATATAGGTCCTATCATCACGAGTGTTTTTGGACATAAAATAGCAAATCTTGATGCGATTATTGCTTTATTAGCTGCTGTTTTAGTATGTGCTTTTAAGGTAATTGATTGGAAAAATATACAAAAAAATACTGATTGGGGTGTATTAATGCTCTTTGGTGGAGGCATTACTCTAAGTGTGGTGCTAAAAGATTCAGGTGCTAGCAAGGTTATGGCTGATACCATTATTTCATTTATAGAAAATGGACATTTATTTGTTATAGGTTTAATCGTAGCCTTTTTTATAGTATTTTTAACTGAATTTACTTCAAACACTGCTTCAGCAGCCTTACTTGTGCCTTTATTTATCTCTATTGCAGATACTTTGGGTGTTCCTGCTTTAGGACTTGCTTTAATTATTGCTATTGGTGCTTCTTGTGCTTTCATGCTACCAGTTGCTACACCACCAAATGCTATAGTTTTTGGTACAGGGCATATTAAACAACAAGAAATGGTAAGAGTAGGAATTATACTAAATGTATTCTGTTCAATTAGCCTTGCAATAATTGCTTATTTCTTCTGGTTATAATCTTTTAGTCCTTTTGGACTAAAAGATTTTTACATTTTAAAACATAATTTTTTACATTTTCGCTTTTATACAAAGCTTCTCTTATACACACACCTGCTAAATTTAAATCTTTTAAATGATTTATAGTTTGAATATTTACTCCGCCTATAGCATAAATGGGTATTTTTGAAACTTCTAACAAATCTTTTAAATTTTTTATACCCTTTGGTGTTAAATCGGCCTTACATGAGCTTTCAAATATATGTCCGAAAAAAGCATGATTTACTTTAAGCTTATAAGCTAAATCTAATTCTTCTTTAGAATGGATGGAAGTACCCAAAAGCTCAAATTTTTTATAGCTTTGTGGGTAATTTTGTAAAACAAATAAAGGAGCATGAAAAAATTGATGATTTAATTTTAAACAAGCTTCATAATAATAATGCAAAAAGCAAATCTTTTGAGTTTTATTAAAAATTTTTAATACTTCTTTGGCTAATTTAGTATATTCTAACTCATCTAAATGTTTTTCTCTAAGCACCAAAGCATCAATACTACTTTGACTTAGCTTTTCAACAAAATTTAAAAAATCTCCTTGAGTATTTTGACTATCACTAATAGCAATGATTTTTTTATCCCACATAAATACTATCGCTCATTATAGCTTGCAAATTTGCATTTTTTAGCATAGCTAAAACCTCATCAACACTACGCATATCACTAATTTGAAACTGATCATCGCCTTTTTTATCACCTTGATGTTCACCCACTCCCACGCTCACACCTGCACTCATTTTAGTAGCTCCAAGTTTAATAACCCCGTCTCTAAATCCTGCTCTTTCACGCGTAGAAATAGTAATGCTAGCAAAAGGCAAAAACAATCTATAGGCGCACAAAACTTGCAAAAGTCTTGTTTCGCTTACATCTTTTGGATGAATTTTTTTATTATTAATAATAGGTCTTAATCTAGGGATAGATAAAGCTATTTCAGCATGAGGGTATTTTTGCTGTAAAAAATACGCATGTAAAGCCGTGGCAAAAGCATCTTTTCTAAAATCATCCACGCCAAGTAAAGCTCCAAAAGCAACCCCTCTCATACCTGCTTTTAATGCTCGCTCTTGTGCATGAAAACGATACTCAAACACACTTTTTTCACCTTCGATATGAATTTTAGAATAAGTTTTTTGATTATAAGTTTCTTGATAAACACTCATATATTCACAACCCTTTTCATGAAGCAGTGCATATTCATCTACATTCATAGGATAAACTTCAATTCCAACAACCTTAAAATACTCTTTTGCTATCTCACAAGCTTTGGCAAGATATTCTACGCTAGCATACTCCCTGCCCTCACCTGTTAAGAGTAAAATTTCTTCCAAGCCACTTTTTTTAATCTCTTGCATTTCTTTGTGAATTTCAGCCTCATTTAGCTTAGCTCTTTTAATGTTATTTCCTTTTTGAAACCCACAATAAGTGCATTTGCTATTGCAAAAATTAGAAAGATATAAAGGTGTAAAAAGCGAAATGGAATTTCCAAAATATTTTTGAGTAATCTTGCTTGATTTTTGTGCTAAATCTTCTATAAAATCTTCTGCTGTGCTTGAAAGCAAGGCTTTTAAATCATCTATATTAAGATAATCTTTAGCTAAAGCTTGTTTTATATCAAAAGCGCTAAATTTACTTTCATCAAAAATTTCAACTTCTTTTAAAACCTTAGTTAAAATTTCACTTTCAATACTTTGCATATGAGGGTATTTTTGCATTTTAATCTCTTAAAAAACCACTCAAAGGCGAGCTTGCACTTGGCGTGCTTTCATTTACTATACCTGCTAAATACGCATTATATCCTGCATCTATAGCTAAAGCAAAAGCCTTTGCCATTTTTGCTACATCTTTAGCTTGAGCTATGGCAGTATTTGCCATCACTGCGCTTACTCCCATTTGCATGGCTTCGCAAGCTTGTGCAGGATTTCCTATGCCCGCATCTACTATAATAGGCAAGTTAATTTCATTAAGTAAAATTTGTATGAATTCTTTAGTTTTTAAGCCTTTATTGCTTCCTATAGGTGCTCCAAGAGGCATTATAGCAGCAGCTCCTGCATTAACCATAGCACGCGCTGCATATAAGTCAGGATACATATAAACCAAAGGCGTAAAACCCTCATTTGCTAAAAGTTCTACTGCTTTTATACTTTCATAATTATCCGGTAATAAATATTTACTATCACTAATTACTTCAACCTTAATCATATCTCCACAGCCAAGCTCTCTTGCAAGTCTTGCTATACGCAATGCCTCATTGGCATTTCTTGCACCTGAAGTATTTGGTAAAAGCTTAATATGCTTTGGGATAAAATCAAGTATATTTTCTATGCCTTTATCATTTACCCTACGCAAAGCTAAGGTGATAATCTCAACTTTTGCTTCTTCAATGGCTGATTTTATAAGCTCAAAAGAAAATTTCCCAGAACCTAGAATAAACCTGGAATTAAACTCATATTTTCCTATTTTTAATTTTTCCATTACTCACTCGCTAAAAGTTCTAAAACTAAATTTGCTTGATGTCCTGCACAAATATTTACACGCGGTGCCATAAGTCCATTGCCTACTTTTGCCTCGTTTTTTAAATCACCACAAACATAAAAGTTTTTTGCGATTTTTCTTGTTTGTATGCTGTTGCTATCGCCATATCCTGCTAAACCAGAAGCACAAATTAATGTTTTTTGAGGATAGTGTTGGTGAAAATTTTGCGCTAAAAGCGCTTTGTATTTTGCACTATCAAAGGCTTCACAAACTATATCATCATTTGTAAAAAGTTCGGCTATATTTTCTTTTTCTATTTTTAAAACTTGTGCAAATACTTCTATAAAAGGATTAATTTTAGCGATTTGATCTTTTAAAGCTTCAGCCTTAAATTTACCCAAATCTTCCACCATATAAGCTTGGCGGTTAAGATTGCTTGGCTCCACCACATCAAAATCAATCAAATGAAGCCTACCAACCCCACTTCTTGCTAAATTTATAGCTATATGCGAACCAAGCCCACCAAGCCCACACACTGCCACACTTGCCTTTTTAAGTTTATCATGAAGCTTTGGAGTATGTCTTGCCCTCATCATCGCATCAAGAGCTTCATATGGGGGTAAAGTATTTTTTTCTATACAAAAAAGCTCATCATTTTCTTTTAGTTCCAAACTTTCTTTTGTCGCAAAACCATTGACTATCCACACATCATTTTCATTTTTACTCACATTTTGAAAAAATTCCAAAGTGTGTTTAAAATGCGTGTCTATCACACTGCCATTAAATTTAATTTTCATCAACCACCACCTACAAAAGTAACAATCTCTGCTTTATCATTTTCATTTAAAATTAGATTTTCAAATTTATCCCTTGGGATAATTTCTCCGTTTAATTCTAAAGCGATAAATTCTATTTTTAATTGCTTTTCTTTAACATAATCCATAAATCTAAGCTCTTTAAGCTCAAATTTTTCTCCATTGATAATCACGTTTTATCCTAGTTAAAATTCTCTAATAAATCTTTAAAAACTAAATACAATTTTTCAAGCTCTTCTATACTCACTCTTTCATCAATTGCATGAATTCTATCATTACACACGCCAAATTCTACCACCCTCACACCAAACTCAGCAAAATATCTCGCATCACTTGTACCACCTTTGGTGTTAAGTTCTGGCACTACTTGAGTAATTTTTTGCACACTCTCATTTAGTTTTTGTACGATTTTAGAATCACTTTGTGTTAAAAAAGGATTTGAACTTTGATTTATGCTCAACTCATAATCAAGTCCTTCACAAGTCTTTTCTACATAAGCTTTTACATCTTCTAAGCTAGTTTGTGGAGAATTTCTTACATTAAACATCAATTTTAAATCATTTGGGGTTACATTACACACTTCCATACCACCGCGTATATCAGTAATAACGATTTTAGATGGTGCAAATACCTCATCGCCTGGATCAAGATCAAAACCTGCTAAAAATTTCAAAGCAAAAGCAAAATTATGCACAGGATTAATGCATTTTTGCGGGTATGCCACATGACCTTGCTTACCTTTGATGAGTAATTTTGCATTGATAGAACCACGACGCCCTATTTTAATACTATCTCCAAATTTTTTATCACAGGTTGGCTCAGCAACCACAGCAAAATCAGGTAGCATATCTTTTTCTTGCATAAATTTAAGCACTTCAAGCGTGCCAAATTTAGCCTCGCCTTCTTCATCACTTGTTAAAATCAGTGAAATTCTTCCTTTGAAATTTTCTACCTCCTTAACTGCACAAATAAAAGCAGCCACGCCACTTTTCATATCTTGTGCACCTCTTACATAAATAAACCCATCTTTTTCTAAAGGCTCAAAAGGATCACTGCTCCAACCCTCTCCCGCAGGTACTACATCCACATGTCCGCCAAAAGCTAAATGCTCGCCATCATCGCTAAATTTTTTACTCAGCAAAAGATTTTTCACACCTTCTTTTTCTATAAAAAAAGCTTCAAAATCACTTAATTCCACTGCGATATAATTTAACGCTCCATCATCATCTGGGGTAATGGATTTAAATTTACTTAATTCTTTAAAAATTTCAACTACTTGCATGTTTTATCCTATAAAAGCTTTATACAGCATAGAAAGAGCAAAATACTCTAAAATAAATGCTGAAAAAAGATTAATGTAAAATATATGTTTGTTTTTTACAAGTGCTTTGAATTTAGACACAAAAAACGATAGAGTAAAAATCCAAAACACAATAAAACCCACCAAACCAAAAAGCAAAGCAAAAGAGTTTTTACTTTGCATGCTAAGCCCTGCTACACTCACCCAAAAGCCTATAACATAAGGATTTGTAACATTTAAGAAAAATCCTTTGCTAAAACCTTTTAAAGGATGTGTTTTATTTACCTTGTTAAGATCGACTTTTCTTGTTTTTCTTAGCATTAAAAATACCATAAAACTCAAAAAGAAAAAGCCAAAAACCGCTAGTATTTTATAAAAAAATTCATTATTTGCAAAGCTTAAAAGCCCAAGATTAATCAAAATCAAAAAAAGTATATCAGCACTTAAAGCACCGAGCCCAACGCAAAAAGCATTTTTAAAAGAAGACAAAGCAGTATTTAAGATCAAAATATTCACAGGCCCAAAAGGCACAGATACACCCATACCTAAAACTATGCCTTGTAAGATTACTTCTAACATTTTGCTTCCAAGAAATTTTCTATATCGATTTTGATTTTATCAATAGCCGTGCAAACATCTTCTATATAAACTTTAGTAAAATTACTTTCTAAATATTTATCCTCATCAAGATTGTTTAATATACTTTGCTTACATACTCTTGCATACTCTCCCACGGGTAAAACCTGCCCGCTTGTGCCTATACATACAAATAAATCACAATTTTGTAATTTTTCATATAAAATTTTATAATTTGGTGCCATTTCTTCAAACATCACGATATTGTGCCTTACACTTTTGCTTTGACATTTAGGACAAATTTTATCATCACTACTTTCATAGTCTATGTTAAAAATATTTTCACACTCTAAACACCTAAGCTCAGGTAAAAAGCCATGCAAATGTACCACTTCTTCACAACCTACTCGCTCTAATAAATCATCTACATTTTGCGTTAAAATGCTAATTTGTTTTGGAAATTTTTGTTTTAATAAAGCGATGATTTCATGTGCGTGATTTGGCTTAACACCAGCTAATTCTTTTCTTCTTTTATTATAAAATTCCAAAACTTTTTTAGGATTTTTTCTAAAGCCAGTTGCAGAGCAAACTTCCATCACATCATGCTCTTCCCAAAGCCCACCATTAGCCCTAAAAGTCTTTATACCACTTGGAGCGGATAAACCTGCTCCGCTTAAAATCATCACTTGTTTCATTATTAAACCTCATTATTGTTTAAAGGTTTTACTATAATTTTACTTAAAGCTTAACCACCTTAGCACCAAAACCACCTTGATTAATCGGAGCATCATTAAAGCTTTTTACACTTTTGTGAGCTTTTAAAAACTCTTTTACCGCAAAAGCTAATTTTCCTGTGCCTATACCATGATAAACTATCACCTCATCAAAACCTACTATCAAAGCATCAGAGATAAATTTATCTAATCTTTCAAGCGCCTCATCACTTCTTAAGCCGTGCAAATCTAAAGTCATATTTAAAGCACTTGGGCGGGTTATATTGACACTTGATTTTACCTGTTGTGTTGGGGTTTGATTGCTTTTTTTAAGAAGCTTTAAAGGTACACGCAAACTTAAACCATCGCTTTGAATCATCGCGTCATTTTTTGAAATTGCAGTGATTTTACCTTTGATTTTTTCATATTTTACAAAATCCCCAACTCTAAGTTCTTCATTTTGCTCCATACTTGGTAAAACAATGCTTTTTTTAAGTTCATTGGCTTTGTTTAAACTTCTTTGTTTTTCTTTGATATCTTTTAGATTTATTGTTTTTTTAGCTTCTTCTATGGCTTTGTGATATTTAAACTCTAAATTAGAAACAAGCTTTTTAAATTCTTGCTCATTTTTTTCTTTTTGATCTTTGAGTGAAAATAAAATTTCAT
The DNA here is from genome assembly GCF_025772425.1 of Campylobacter sp. FU_497. Lineage (NCBI taxonomy): Bacteria > Pseudomonadati > Campylobacterota > Epsilonproteobacteria > Campylobacterales > Campylobacteraceae > Campylobacter > Campylobacter sp. FU_497. The sequence continues at coordinate 23,838 of NZ_JAKMSC010000017.1, forward strand.
CTACTTTGGCTTCTTTTTTCTCAAGTTCTTCATTTTTTTTGCGTAAAGAAAGTTCAAGATTGATGTTTTTACTTACCATTTCTTCTAAATTTTCTTTATCTTCTCCATAAAGCTTTTTAGCATTTTGCACTAAATTTGCACTTATGCCATATCTTAAAGCCGTTTCAAATGCATAAGATTTACCTATAGTACCTTTTAAAAACTCATATTTTGGGCGCGATAATTCCTCATCATACAAAGCAGCGATGAGTTCAACTTGTGAATTTTTAGCTAAAAGCATAGCAAGGCGTTTGTGGTGGGTTGTGATGATGATTTTATTATCTTGTTCTAAAAGCTTAGAAATAAGCTCAGTATATAAACACGCAGCTTCTTCAAAATCTGTCCCAAGCTCTATCTCATCAACCCCTAATAAAACATTTTTCTTACCCAAAAGCTTAGAAAAATGCAACATTCTTCCTGCAAAAGTAGAAATATCATTTTTTACATTTTGTGGATCTTCTAAAATCGCATCAAATTCTTTGAAATTTCCTATTTGGCTTTTTTGTGCATTAATTTTCATAGGAAGTAAAAGCTTTGCAAGTAAAGCTGCACTTAAAATTCCTTTTAAAAGTATAGACTTACCACCTGCATTTACACCTGTGATGATTAAAACTTTTTTATTAAACTCTATATTAACACTTTTTGCATTTTTTAAAGCTGGATGTGCGAAGTTATATAAGCTTAAATTATTAGAACTATCAACTAAAACAAACTCATAATCATGTTTTTTAGCCATCAAAACTCTAGCGCTATAATGATCAAATAAATCAAAAGCATTATTGATAAATTTCAAAAACATCAAATTTTTATAAAAAATCAAGCTGATTTTTTTAGCATATTCATAAAAAATTTCTTCTTTAGCATCTTTGATTTCATCTATTTGACTTTGGATTTTTTCTACACTCAAAGGCACCACATAAAATCCACCGCCGCTACTTCTACCTATGATTTTTGCTTTTAAGACATGATTAAACCCGCCGCGTAAAAGCAAGGCCTCCATACCATTGATAAGATGAATTTGAGTATCAATTAAATACGCACTAAGACTTTTAGTATAGGTAAGCTTTTTAAACTCAGCTATCAAGCTTTCTTTTTTCATCTTTAGAGCTAAATTTAGATTAACAAGTCTTTCATCAACACTTTCTTTAATCTCACCCTTTTCATCAAAATACTCAAAAAGCTCTAAAATAGCCCGTGGAATTTCTATTTTTAAAAGCCATTCTTTTAAGCTTTCTTCAAATTTTAAAGTCTTTAAGTATCTAAAATACATACAGATTTTAATAAATTCAAAGCTTTGGCTTAAATGTAAAATTCCTTGCTTACTAAGATGAGTTAAAGCACTATTTAACCCTTCTATCATAGGTGGAGGATTAAAATCAATCAACGAAAGCTCGTTAATCCTTTTATAATGAAGCTTGCTATCACCTTGTAAAAAAATTTCTTTATCTCTTGCAAAAAGTCCCCTAAAGTCTTCTATATAGCCATCTAAATCTAGCTTTTTAAAAAATTGCTCTTGCATTATTTATCTACCTTGCAATCTTTTATATCAAAAACATAGGCTTTAAATTGTTTATTTTTACCATTTGAAATAAAACTTTGCGTTCCATGCTCAAAGTTAAAATACTCTTTAGTGACATTAACATCTTTGCAAATTAGACTTTGTCCTTGTAAAAATGCATTGAGTGTTTCTTTTTTTAAAACACCACTTCTTGTAGCACTTAGCTCAAATTTAATCGCAAAAGCAATCATTAAAAACAATACTAAAATCAAAAGATAATTACTAATCTTACCTATTTTTTTACGCAAAAAAACAAAAAAAAGCAAAATCGCAAAAAAAGCTAAGATATATAAAAAAATCTTAAACATACTTTCCCCTGAGCTTTGTGCTGATATCTCCCGCACCAAAGCCTATTACCAAACCATTTTCAATCAACTCATCATCAAGATAAATAGCATTTTCTTCTCTTTTGATTTCTTTTATAAATTTAGCCTTTGGAAAGTATTTTTGCATATTAATCTCTATTTTAGCTTCTCCTGCTGCATACACAGGTAAAATATAAAGTTCATCAACATTTACTAAAACTTCACTAAAATACTCTATATTTGCACTTAAACGCGTATAACGGTGAGGCTCAAAAATAGCTATAATTTTTTCATATCCAGCTAGCCTTGCATACTCACTTGCTGCTTTAAGTGTGATTTTGATTTCTGTTGGATGATGTCCATAATCATCAATCAAAGCCATATTTTCATTTGCGAATAAAATATCAAATCTTTTTTTAATGCCTTGATATTTTAAAAGCTTAGTTTTTAGCTCTTCTATATTTATAAATTCACTCGCAGCCAAAATAGCCAAAGCAGCATCCATCGCTACATGCTCACCCATACCAAAAACACTAAATTCACCTAAATCTTTAAGTGTAAAATAAGTTTTTGGCTTAAAATTTTCTACTTTCATATAAATATTTGTGATATCTTTACTTGGGTAAAGCTTTTTTGCATTATTTAAATTTAAACTTGATAAAAACTCATCTTCAGCATTAATCACTTGAATTTTAGATAAATGCAAAAAGTCCTCATAAGCTTTGTGTAATCTTGCAAGATCATTTCCATAATGATCTAAATGTTCTGCTTCAACATTAGTCACTATAGCCAAATAAGGATTTGAGTTTAAAAAAGAACTATCGCTCTCATCAGCTTCAAAGATGAGATTTTCACTTTCTTTATAAAGCATATTAGTGCCACTTTCTTTTAGCACTGCACCAATAATCACAGAAGCTTCTATCAAGCTTGCTAAAATGCTTGAAGTTGTACTTTTGCCATGAGCTCCCGCAACTGCAAAAACTCTTTTGTCTTTTAAAATCATAGGCAAGGCTTCTTTTCTTGAAAGTGTTGTGATGTTTTGCTTTTTTGCGCTGATTAATTCTTCATTGTCTTCTTTGATAGCAGCTGAATATACCACCAAATCCACATCTTTAACATTGTCTTTATGATGAGGAATTTTTATATCTATGCCTTCTTTTTCTAATTCTTTTGTGATTTTACTTTCTTTGATATCAGAACCACTAATCTTAAAGCCTTGTTCTTTTAAAAATCTCGCCAAAGCTGAAATTCCAATACCACCTATACCTATAAAATGAATTTTTTGCATTCTTGCCTCAAATTTTTGAAAATTTAAGGCAAAATTTTATCATTTATTTACTAAAAATAAAATATAAAAAACCCTTAGAGATAAAATCTCTCATTGTTTTTACTTTTTAAAAAACTAAAATAAATTTTATTCTTCGTAATTTTTCATAAGCTTATCAAAACCCCATAAATTTCTAGCTTCATTTGATTTACTAACTTCTACTACAAGCATTTCTTCTTGATCCCCAAGTTGCTCTTGCACTTCCCCAAAAGCATTGATAAAAAAGCTATCTCCATAAAATTTCCACTCATTTTCTTGCTTTAAATTACCTATACGATTAACTCTTAAAATACTTGTTGAGTTTAAAAAGGCTCTTGTTTTTAAAAGTTCTAGCCATCTTTGATTACTTTCAAAGGTGCTAGCTGTAGGAATGATGACTAAGTCTATCTTTTTTTTCATGATCATTTGCCAAAAGATATCAAAATGTGCTTCAAATCCAAAAAGCAAAGCACATTTTAAGCCCTCATGCGTGAAAGTAAAAAGTTTAAGTTTATCAGTTTTTTTATTGTTAAAAAATTTTTCTTCATTCCAGTGTGCATAAGGCATTAAAATTTGTTGCTCATACACTTTTACATTTTGTGGGCCTACTTTTAAGCATAATTTTTTTAAGCCATCATTTTCAACACTTATGAAAGGTGCAATAATGTTTAAATCATATTTTTTAGCAAGTTTTATCAAGCTTGCTTTTTTGCTTTGACTTTGTTCTTTGATCATACTTTTTGGCATAGTTCTTAGCTCACTAAAAAAGCTATTTAAAACATACTCACCTAAAACCACCAAATTCGCGCCACTTTCTTTAGCAGCTTTTAGATAATAATCAAGCCTTGATTCACTCAAAGCCAAAGTGGGAAATTGTAAAGCTACAATACTACTCATCTACTTGCTCGATTTCTAATTTGGCATTTTCAAGCATAGTTCTTGCTTGCTTGATACTTTTTAGACCTTCTTTATAAATTTCTACACAAGTTTTAAGGTCTAAATCTTTATCATTAAGTTTTTCTAAAGAAAGCTCGGCTTGTTTGATGTGATCTTCAAATTCCATTAATTACTTACCTTATAATTTGGTGCTTCAGCAGTGATAGTTACATCATGTACATGACTTTCTTTTAATCCTGCTGCGGTGATTTCTACAAATTCAGCTCTTTCTTGGAAAGCTTTGATATCTGCTGCACCTACATAACCCATAGAAGATCTAAGTCCACCTAAGAGCTGATGTACTACACTTTTTATACTTCCTACATAAGGCACCCTACCTTCAATACCTTCAGGCACAAGTTTATCTTGAGCCGTACCTTCTTGGAAATATCTATCTGAACTTCCTTTTTGCATAGCACCTAAGCTTCCCATACCACGATAACTCTTATATTGTCTTCCTTGGTAAGTAAATAACTCACCTGGACTCTCATCAGTTCCTGCTAAAAGTGAACCTATCATCACACTACTTGCTCCTGCTGCGATAGCTTTTGCAATATCGCCTGAGTATTTTATACCCCCATCAGCAATTACTGGCACGCCGTATTTACTCGCTTCTATCGCACATTCATCTATGGCTGAAATTTGAGGTACACCCACACCCGAAACAATACGAGTGGTACAAATACTTCCAGGCCCTATACCTATCTTGACAGCGTCTGCACCTGCTTCACATAGATCTTTAACCGCTTTTGCACTTGCAACATTTCCTACTATCACATCTACATTAAATTCAGCCTTAATTGCTTTTAATGTATCAATAATACCTTTAGAATGCCCATGCGCACTATCCATTACTATAACATCAACTTCAGCTTCCACTAAAGCCTTTACGCGATCAAGCTGACCCACACCCACAGCTGCAGCCACTCTTAATCTTCCATAAGCGTCTTTATTTGAATTTGGATATTCCTTGCGTTTTTTTAAATCTTTTATAGTGATTAAGCCTTCTAAGTGGTTATTTTCATCTACAATAGGAAGTTTTTCTACTTTATTAGTAGAGAAAATTCTTTCTGCATCATCTAAAGTAGAACCCTTTTTAGCAGTGATTAAAGGCATTTTTGTCATTACATTTTCTACTAAATTATCAAAATTAGTTTCAAATCTCAAATCACGATTAGTTAAAATTCCTATTAGAGTTTTATTCTCATCTACCACAGGAACGCCTGAAATTCTATATTCAGCCATGAGTTCTAGTGCTTCTTTAACACTTGCTTTAGGCCCTATATAAATAGGATCCATAATCACGCCGCTTTCACTTTTTTTAACTCTTTTTATCTCTCTAACTTGTGAAGCTATATCCATATTTTTATGGATTACCCCTATGCCACCAAGTCTTGCCATCATGATAGCAGCTCTATGTTCAGTAACCGTATCCATAGCAGCTGAAATTAAAGGCATATTCAAAGTAATATTTTTTGTAAGTCTTGTTTTAATATCTACTTCTTTAGGTAAAACCTCAGAATATTGAGGAACTAGTAAAACATCTTCAAAAGTCAAAGCGCGTTTTATGATTTTCATAATTTTTCCTTTATTTGTTTTTGATAATTTCTTCCAAGCTCAAAGCACCATCTAACAAAGTTTGCTCATCATAAGCTTTACATATAAGCTGAGCAGAGATATTAAGTCCATTTTCATTTTTTCCTACAGGCACGCTAATGCCACCAAGTCCTGCTAAATTCACTGAAATAGTAAATACATCCTCTAAATACATTTGCACTGGAGTTTTTATATCATTAAAACCAAAAGCAACACTTGGAGCAACTGGCATAAAAATCAAATCACAATCATTTAAAATTTCTTCATATTTTTGCTTGATAAATCTTCTAGCCTTTTGTGCTTTGATATAATATGCATCATAATAGCCACTACTTAAAACAAAGGTTCCTAACAAAATTCTTCTTTTTACTTCTTCTCCAAAGCCCTCACTTCTACTATTTACATACATTTGGCTAAGATTGTCACATTTTTCACTTCTTCTACCATATCTTACACCATCATAACGGCTTAAATTTGCACTTGCTTCAGCCGCTGCTATGATATAATAAGCCGCAACATCAAATGTAGAATCCATTAAGTCTTTATAAACAATCTCATGGCCATTTGCTTTTAACATATCTATGGTTTTTAATAAGGCTTGTTTTACATCATCATTAGTTTGTTCTATATAGTTTTTAATCACAGCTATTTTTAGCTTTTTATTTGCATTTAGTTTTGGCGCGGTTGGTTCAAAAGCTATGTTTGCGCTTGTGCTATCTTTTTCATCATAACCTGCAATAGCATCATATAAAATCGCAGCATCTTCAACATTTTGCGTTAAAACTCCGATTTGATCAAGGCTTGAAGAATACGCTGCTAAACCATACCTGCTAACTCTTCCATAACTTGGCTTAAACCCAACACAACCACAAAAAGCAGCAGGCTGTCTTACTGAACCACCTGTATCTGAACCCAAACTTGCTAAAGCTATCCCTGCAGCAACTGCAGCAGCACTTCCTCCACTACTTCCACCTGGAACTTTAGTATTATCAAGCGGATTTAAAGTCTTACCATAAAAAGAAGTCGCACTCGTACTTCCCATAGCAAACTCATCCATATTGCATCTTCCAAATGGAGCAAAATTATTTTTGCGTAAATTCACAATAGCACTTGCATCATAAGGAGCTACATAACCTTGTAAAATTTTAGAACCACAAGTTAACTCCCAATCTTTTACGCTAATATTATCTTTTATAGCTACTGGTACACCAGCACCTGAAGTGCTTAAATCTTTATTTAAAAACTGCTCTACATAAGCACCCAAATGCTTTTGCTGATGTGCTTTTTCATTTAATTCTTTTTTTAAATTTTCTAATTCTTCATTTGAAAATTTCAAAGCTTCTTTTAAAGTTACCATTATTTATCCTTAAATTTTTTAACCAAATAAAACAAAAAAAGCGTGATAAATAAAAAGCTCAATAAAGTAATCACTACCACGCTAAAAGGTAAAGCTTGCTCAAACATTTTTTGCTTTTTCCACACTATTACATCTTGGACATAAGCATTCTTCTTCTTTTGCTAAAAATTTCCAACATCTTGGACACTTGTGCAATAAAGAACGCACGATTTTAAAACTATGATCATCTATTTTAAACTCACTCAAAGTTTCTTTATCATCTAAGCTTTCTATAGAGCTTACCATAAACCAATCAGCTACTTCTTCAATATCTTCACTCAAAAGCTCATTTGCACTTGTTTGCAAGCTTAACTCTAAGGTTGATTTGATGATTTTGTCTTTTTTTAATACATCTACAAGCTCAAAGAATTTTTCTCTTGATTTTATAAATAATTCATCTTCGATTTTATACTCATAATCAAAGCCATTTTTTAATACCAAATCAAACACATCTTTAGCATTTTCTTTAATAGCCACATTTGCATGCTCTAAAGCTTCATCTATGGTGTAAGTTAAACTTGGAGCTAAAAGTGCAAAAAGTTTTCTAGCTATTAACACCATGGCACTTTGTGCGCTTACTCTTTTTGTATCATCTTTTGCATTACAATATAATCTATCTTTGCACACATCTAAGTAAATTCCACTTAAATCCGCACTTAAGAAATTTAAAAGCACACTAAAGCCTTTTGCAAATTCATATTTTTCAAAAGCAGCCTCACATGCTTCAAAAGCAACTTTCGCACGCATTAAAATCCACTTATCTAAAAGTGTGAAATTTTTTGTTTCTAAAAATTCCATATCATTAGTATTTGCAAGTAAAAATCTTATAGTATTTCTTATCTTTCTATATTGCTCGCTTACTTGTTTTAAGATATTATCTGAAATTTTTAAGTCTGTTGAATAATCACTAAGCATTATCCAAAGTCTTAAAATTTCTACTCCATAATTTTTAGCTACATTTTGAGGTAAAATCACATTACCCTTAGATTTACTCATTTTTTGACCCTTTTCATCTACGGTAAAGCCATGAGTAAGTATGTTTTTATATGGGGTTTTATGATTAATCGCAGTAGAAATTAAAAGCGAGCTTTGAAACCATCCACGGTGCTGGTCACTTCCTTCAAGATACATTGAAGCTTGGTATTCTCCTGCATCATATCTTGCTGAGTTTAACACTGCTTCCCAAGTACTACCGCTATCAAACCAAACATCTAAAATATCATAAACTTTTTCTAAATTATTTGGATCATATTTGCTATTTGGCGGTAATAAATCTTTTATTTCTAAATCCCACCACGCATCAGCTCCATTTGCTTCAAAAATTCCCACTAAATGATCTAAAATATCATCATCAAAAATTACTTCTTTGGTGTTTTTATCTCTAAAAAACGCTATAGGCACGCCCCAATCTCTTTGTCTTGATATACACCAATCAGGGCGATTTTCTATCATAGAACTAAGTCTTTTTACTCCGCTTTCTGGGTAAAATTTCACATTATTTAATTGTTCTAGCGCTAGCTCTCTTAAAGATTTTCCATCTAGTTTTTTCTCATCCATTAAGATAAACCATTGTTTTGTAGCTCTATAAATAACCGGTTTATGCGTTCTCCAACAAAATGGGTAAGAATGTGTAAATTTAGAACTCTCAAGCAAAGCTTCGCCAAGTAATTCTAAAATACGCTCATTTGCTTTAAAAATATGAAGTCCTATAAATTCACTTAATAAATGCTCTGGTAAAAGTCCTTTAGCTCTTAGCGTTTCATCATAACACCCACCATCATCTACTGGCATAATCACTTCAATGCCATATTTTAAGCACACATAATAATCATCCTCACCATGTCCTGGTGCAGTATGCACAAGCCCTGTTCCACCTTCCATTAAAACATGATCGCCTAAAATAAGAGTAGATTTTCTTTGATTGAGTGGATTAATAGCACTTAAATTTTCAAATTCAGAACCTAAAAGTTCTTTTTGAATTTTTCCTTGAGTGAAATTTTTATTAATCATATTTTCAAGTAAGGCTTTAGCAAAAATATAACCTTCTTCAGTGATAACATATTTTTCATTTGGATTTAAAGATATAGCTTGATTTACTGGCAAAGTCCAAGGTGTGGTAGTCCAAATCACTGCTTTAGCTTTTTTTACACCTAGCTTTTCAAGGGAAGTTTTATCAAGCTCAAAAGCTACAAAAATAGAATAATCTTCTTTGTCTTCATACTCCACTTCAGCTTCTGCTAATGCACTCTTAGCAGCCCAGCTCCAAAAAACAGGTTTACTTCTTTCTAGCAAAAGTCCTTTTTTAGCGATTTTACATAAAGCTTTGTAAATATCAGCTTCAAAAGCATTTTTCATAGTCAAGTATGGTTCATCCCAATCAGCAATCACACCCAAAGACTTAAATTCATCTCTTTGGATATTTACAAATTCTCTCGCATGCTCTCTACAAAACTCACGAATTTCTTTTTTGCTTAAACTTTGCTTTTTATCTTTAAGCTTAACTTCAACTTGCTGTTCTATCGGTAAACCATGACAATCCCAACCCGGAGTAAAACGCACTTTTTTACCTTGAAAATAATGCATTTTGATGATGATATCTTTTAAAATTTTATTTAAAGCATGACCAATATGCAAATGTCCATTAGCATAAGGAGGGCCATCATGTAAAGTAAAACTCTCACTTACCTCTTGTCTTTTTTGTTTCATTTTCTCATAAGCATAGTTGTTTTCAAACCACTTGCTAAAACGCTTAGGCTCAAGTTCTGCTAAATTTGCACGCATTGCAAAAGTCGTATTTGGAAGCAATAGCGTATCTTTATAATCCATATAATCCACCTTGAAAAATTTAAAAATAGTAAATTCTACTTAAAATACTTTTAATTTGCACTTATTTTTTTGTTATAATCGCAAGAAAAAAAGGAAAATCATGAAACATCTTATCATCATTATAGGTAGTGAAATTATCATCAATGAAAATTATATGCATTATATACAAGAAGAATACAAAAAGCAGTTTTTAGAACTTCATGAGCTAAAATTTATAAACAAACCTGACAAAGAACTTCCTTTTTTACTTGAAAAACTTTCTAAAAAATATGATTATATAACCATTTTTAGCATTAGTGAATACTATACAACCATAGCTAAAATCATAGCAACCTTAAATGATGATGTTTTAATCTTAGAAAATGATACTTTAGTACCTTCAAAAGCTTTGCGTGAAAAAAATTCCTTTTTAAGTTCTTTTGAGCAATGTCATATTAATTTATTAAATATAAATATAGAGCAAAAATTACCTTTGATTTTACAAAATCCTGAACTTGACTATGCCTATTTTTGTCTTTTAGATATAGATGAAATGAGTGCAAATATCTTACTTAGCACGCTTACTACTTCTTTTGAAATTCAAACTAGCTCAAGTGCATTATTAGATAATCTCATTTGTATTAGAGCAAGCGCTAGTCAGTATGGAAAACTAGAGGGCTTTTTAAAAGGAGTGTTTAAACTTTTTACGGGAAAAGTATTTTTAGGAAATGATCCTATTAAATTTATAGCTAAAAAACTTTTAGAAAAAAACTTAAAAATTTCCTTTGCAGAAAGCTGTACCGCAGGGCTTTGTGCCTCAAAATTTGCTGAAAATTCAGGAATTTCTAGTGTATTTGAGGGCTCTTTGATCACTTATTCTAATCGTTTGAAAAATTCTTGGCTTGGAGTAAGTAATGATACCTTAGAAAGTGTTGGAGAATACTCTGATCGTTGTATTTATTTTATGCTAAAAGGAGTTTTTAAAACCACAAATTGTGATTTTGCCTTAGCGCTTAGTGGGGTAGCTGGAGAAGAGAATGATAAAAACACCAAAGCAGGTACCATCTACATAGGAGCTATGTATAAAGATGGAACCTTTTTACAAGAATGCATTCACATACAAGGCAATAGAAATTACACAAGAGAACAAGCTAGTTTGGCTGCATATTGTTTAATGCTTAAATTAAAACCTGAAATTTTCTTTGGGGTTTAATTGTAAAAGTGGTGTAGTTAAAAATACACCCCACCACTTAAATATAATTTCATTCTATGCTCATCATCATATTTATATTGATGTAATGCTCTAGCTGCATCAAGTTTTATATAATACTCATTAGCTTTATTATAAAGTAT
>NZ_JAKMSC010000018.1:0-35069 GCF_025772425.1 Campylobacter sp. FU_497
AAATCGTAGTGGTAAAATAATGGAAATGCAATTAAAAGAAATTTTTACTCCACATTGTTTAAAATTTGAAGAGCAGGTAAATATTAAAAAATTTCCTGAACTTCATAAAGCTTTTGGTGAAGATATAAAAAAATTTGATTTTGTAATTTTTTCTTCTAAAAAAACTTATTTTATAGAATGTAATTTTTATGCAGGTGCGGGAAGTAAATTAAATGAAGTTGCCAGAGCTTATCAAGAACTAGCTCCTAAATTTGATCAGTTTTCTCAATATGAATTTATATGGATAACAGATGGTCAAGGTTGGTTAAAAGCTAAAAATAAACTTGAAGAAGCTTATAAAAAAGTAGAAATTTATAATCTTTCTAATATTAATGATTTTATCTTAAAGGTAAAAAATGTCTAAGTCTATTTTTACAAGTAAAGATAAACTTTTTCAGCTTTATCAAAATGATTGTAATAAATTATTACCTCAATTTGAAAATCAAATTGATCTAATCTTTGCAGATCCACCTTATTTTTTGTCTAATGATGGTTTGAGTATCCAAAGTGGTAAAATAGTAAGTGTAAATAAGGGGCAATGGGATAAAGGTGATGATATTGAAAAAATAGATGAGTTTAACTTAAAATGGCTTTCAAATGCAAAAATAGCACTTAAAGATACTGGAAGTATTTTAATAAGCGGAACTTATCATAATATTTTCTCTCTTGGCAGAATTTTACAAAAACTTGATTTTAAAATTTTAAATATTATTACTTGGCAAAAAACTAACCCACCACCTAATTTTTCCTGTAGATACTTAACTCATTCTACAGAACAAATTATATGGGCTAGAAAAAGTCCTAAACATAAACATATATTTAATTATGGGTTGATGAAAAAATTAAATGAAAATAAGCAAATGCGAGATGTGTGGCAATTTAGCGCTATAGCTCCGTGGGAAAAAAATAATGGCAAACACCCCACCCAAAAGCCACTACCCTTACTTGTTAGATTAATTTTAATGGCAAGTAATGAAAATTCGTTAATTTGCGATCCGTTTAGTGGAAGTTCGACTACAGGGATTGCAGCTAATTTATTAAATAGAAAATTTATAGGTTTTGAAAAAGAAGATGAATTTATTAAAATTTCTGTAAATCGTAAAATAGAGTTAGAGAAAAATTTTCAAATGATTAAAAACAAGATTAACGACTTGAAAGTTTTAACAAAAGCAAATTTATTTCAAGAGAGAATGATATGAAACTAGCTATTATAGATACAGGTTGTGCGAATTTAGCTTCTCTTGCTTTTGCGCTCGAGCGTTTAGGACAAAAAAGTATTATCACACATGATTTAAAAGAACTCTCGCAAGCAGATAAGCTTTTGCTTCCTGGGGTTGGCACCGCAGCTAAAGCAATGGCTAATCTAAAAGCACTTAATTTAGAAAATTTTATCCAAACTACCACAAAACCACTTTTAGGTATTTGTCTTGGTATGCAAATTTTGGGTAAATTTTCAGAGGAATTACACCAAAAAACACTTGGTATTATGCCTTTTGATACACAAAAATTCCAAGAAAAAGCAAATTTTACTTTCCCGCATATGGGGTGGAATCAAGTCTTTAGTTCGCATGAGCTTTTTAAAGGCTTAGATGGGGCTTATTTTTATTTTGTACATAGTTATTGTGTGAGTTTAAATGAATACACCATCGCAGAGTGTGAGTACTCTACTAAATTTAGTGCAAGTTTAAACAAAGACAATTTTTATGGTGTGCAGTTTCATCCTGAAAGAAGCGGCGAAGCGGGTGAAGTATTATTAAAAAATTTCATAAATATGTAGGTAAAAATGCAAACTCAAATCATTCCAGCATTAGACTTAATAGATGGCAAAGTAGTAAGGCTTTATAAAGGAGATTACGCTAAAAAGCAAGAATATAGCTTTGATCCTTTGGCTAAATTTCAAGAGTATGAGGCTCAAGGTGTTGCTTGGCTTCATTTGGTGGATTTAAGCGGTGCAAAAGATCCTAGTAAGAGACAACTAAAACTCATAGAAAACCTAGCTTCTAAGATTAGAGTAAATCTTCAAGTAGGTGGAGGAATTCGCACTAAAGACGAGGTTAAAGCTTTGTTTGATAGTGGTGTTAAACGCGTAGTTATAGGCTCTTTAGCGGTTAAAAACAAAGCCTTTACACAAGAGCTTTTAAATGAATTTGGCGTTGAAAATATAGTCTTAGCACTTGATAGTATTTGCGTTAAAGATGAGTTTTTTGTGGCTGTTGATGCATGGAGTAAAACAAGCGATGAGAGTTTGTTTGAGCTTTTAAATTTTTATAAAGATGTAAAGCATATTTTATGCACAGATATTTCTAAAGATGGCACGATGAGTGGAGCAAACATCACTTTATACAAAGCTTTGCATGAGAAATTCCCACATTTGCAAACCCAAGCAAGTGGAGGCGTGGCGAGCTTAGAAGATTTTAAAAAGCTAAATGGCATAGTAAGTGGTATCATCGTAGGTAAAGCCTTGCTTGATAAAGAATTTAGCATAAAGGAGGCTCAAGAATGCTTGCAAAACGCATAATCGCATGTTTAGATGTAAAAGATGGTAGAGTAGTTAAAGGGGTGCAGTTTAAAAATCATGAAGATATGGGAGATGTTATAGAACTTGCTAAATTTTACTCACAAAATGGCATTGATGAACTTGTATTTTATGATATTACAGCTTCAGCCAAGAATGAGCGTATCAATAGAGCTTGGGTAAGCAAAGTAGCACAAAATATCTCTATACCATTTTGCGTCGCAGGGGGTATAAAAAGCGAAGATGACGCAAAAGAGCTTTTAGCAAATGGTGCTGATAAAATTTCTATTAATTCCCCTGCTTTAAATGATCCTGATTTAATCTCACGCCTTGCAAAAAGCTTTGGAGTTCAATGTGTAGTCGTAGGTATAGATACTTTTAAAGATGAAAACAACGAGCTTTTAGTCTATAAATACACCGGAGATGAGAACAAATCTCATCATAGTGGTAAAAAAACACTAGAGTGGGTAAAGCAAGTATGCGAGCTAGGAGCTGGCGAAATCGTGCTAAATATGATGAATCAAGATGGCATGAGAAAGGGATATGATCTTAATCAACTTGCTAAAGTTAGAAAAATTTGTCCTGTGCCTTTAGTAGCAAGCGGTGGCGCAGGGGTCAAAGAGCATTTTTTGAACGCTTTTAAACTTGGTGTTGATGGAGCTTTAGCAGCTTCAGTGTTTCATAAAAAACTTATAGATATTAAAGAATTAAAACTATTTTTAAAAGATCAAGGCATACAAATTCGTATTTAAAAGGAAAAACTATGGGTATAAATGAAGAAGAATTTATAAAAAGTATAAATTGGCAAAAGGTAAATAACCTTATCCCTGTGATAATCCAAGATTATCATTCTTGTGAAGTTTTAATGCAAGGTTTTATGAATGAACAAGCTCTAAGAGAGAGTTTTAAGCACCAAAAGGTTGTGTTTTACTCACGCACTAAAGAGCGTTTGTGGATGAAGGGTGAGCAAAGTGGGAATTTTTTGCATATTATAGATATGGGGCTTGATTGCGATAGAGATTGTATTTTGATTTTAGTTAAACCTAGCGGGGCTACTTGTCACACAGGCGATACTTCTTGCTTTGAAACACTTTCTAAAAAGGCTGATTTTGTGTTTTTATCGCGTCTTGAAAAGCTGATTAATTCACGTAAAAATACTTGTGCAAGTTCTTCTTACACAGCTGAACTTTTTTCAAAAGGCACTAAACGCATAGCGCAAAAAGTAGGCGAAGAAGGCGTTGAAACCGCTTTGGCTGCTACTGTTAAAGACAAAGATGAGCTTATAAATGAAGCAGCTGATTTACTTTATCATTTAGAAGTGTTATTAGCTGATGCGGATTTGAGTTTAAATGATGTGATTGCTAAATTAAAAGAAAGAAATAAAAGTTAAGCGTGATTTCTCACGCTTAATTAAGCAATATTTTTGAAAAGATTCACTGACTATATCGAGTAATTTTAAAAAAACTTTACACTTTAAAGACATAGTATGTATTTTTATAACAATTTGTTATGAAAATTGTAGACATTAATTTTTGACTAAAAGCTTTATTTTCCATTATTTTACTAAATTACTTTTGCAATATATGTATTCAATTGTATAACATTTTTTTACATTTTTGGAACGCTTATTGCTTTACATTAGCTAAGCAATAGAAGATTGTGAGATATTCACAAAGCAATATTTTTTAAAGGATTTAATTATGATGAGATCTCTTTGGGCTGGGGTTTCAGGACTCCAAGCACACCAATACGCAATGGATGTAGAAGGTAATAACATAGCCAATGTTAATACATTTGGTTTTAAGTATTCTCGTGCGGATTTCTCAACGCTTATGAGCCAAACTTCTAAGATAGCTACAGCTCCAGATGGCAATTTAGGTGGTAAAAACCCTATGCAAGTTGGACTTGGTGCAGGCGTAAATTCTACGACTAGAATTCACTCTCAAGGTAATATCCAAACCACAGATAAAAACACCGATATGGCTATTAATGGAGATGGATTTTTCATCGTATCAAATGATGGTGGTACTACTCAGTATTATACCCGTGCAGGGGATTTTAAAACGGACGCAGTAGGAAATTTCGTAGATAATAACGGCTATACTGTTCAAGGTTGGAATTATAATCAAGAAACAGGTCAAATAGACTCTTCAACCTCAGTAGGCGATATCGTAATCCCACCTGGCATGAGTATGCCTGCTAGACCAAGTACTTCAGTAAAACTTACAGCAAATTTAGATAGTGGTAATACTTTGGGTATGAATGCTTCTGCCAAAAGACCTATTTATGCTCTTGATTCTGTTCATGGTATGAGAACTGATACAGGAACAGCAATAGATGAAAATGATACAGGGCATACTGAGTTTTACACTACTTCAAAAAGTGGAGCCCAAGTAACAGAAAAAGGTGTGGATATGGGTGTAGTGTTTAACGCTCAAGGTGAGGGTTTAAATCTAAGAGATGGGCAAGGAATTTGGGTAAGTTATAAAGAAGCTAAGTGGTCTAGTGGAACAGCATTTAATGCAGATTTGCCTGCAGATCAAAATAATTTTCAACCAAATACAGACTATACTTTTTGGGGATTTACAGATACAAATGGAACTCAACAGCCAGCAACTTTAGATATAGTTATCAATGGGGTACAAATAACTGCAACCGGAGTAGGTAAAGATACTTTTTTAAATGCTATCAATGCTAAGACAGCAGAAACTGGGGTGGTAGCTTCTATAGTAGATGGTAAAATGACTTTTACTAATGATAATAGCACAGGAACCACAGCAAAATCTAAAAATTTAAATATTACTATAGGAGCTAATAATACAGCAGGTCAACCTATTAGAGTTGGCGATACTATTAACGATGCTACTCCTCCTGCACCAGGAAATGCTTTGCTTGGCGGAACAAATGGACCGATTAGTGTAATCACGGCTCATGAATACATATATAGCTCAAATAATGTAGATATAGGAGCTAATCCAAAAGCAGATGATACTGACACTTGGCCTGATATGAATGGACAAAGACTTTTTCATACCACTGAAGATTTAAGAGAGCTTTTGCAAAGAGATGCTAGATATGCGGTAGATTATGATGGAAATGGTCGAAGAGAAGCTACTGATGCAAATGCCGCTGTAGAGGTAGTAGTGGAAAGTGATGGTAGATTCAAAATTACCAATCCTAAGGAACCAAATGCTAAGGATATGACTTTTAAAGTTACAGGTTATTCTAATGAAACTAATAAAATCGCTACTAATGATAAATTTACAGCGATGTTTAGCGCGCTAGATGGAAATTTCAATGCAGGTAATAATGAAAAATATTCTCAAGACATGTATTTATCAGCTCATACTGCTAGTATAGAAATTTTTGACTCATTGGGAACTAGACATGAGCTAACTGTGCAATTTACTAAGCAAAGTAAAACAGCAGATGGTGGGGCTGAATGGTCTATCATCATCTCAGTGCCTGAGCCTGCAGAGATTAATTTTAGTGGTGATGGTGCTCCAGGAAACATAGTAGTAGGAAATTTAAGATTTGGTAATGATGGCTCTTTACAAAGTTATACACCAAATGTATTAAATTTCACCGGAAATAACGGCTCAAAACCTGATCAAGTTATAAAACTTGATTTTGGTACAACAGGTGGTTTTGATGGTTTAACAAGCTATGATAAAGACTCGGCTACCACTAAACAAGAAACTGATGGTTACACAGGGGGTAACTTAAAACCAGATGCATTAAGAACTGATGAGAATGGTTATATCTATGGAGAATTTACAAATGGTAAAACTCTAGCTTTAGCTAAGGTTGCTCTAGCTACTTTCCCAAATAATATGGGTCTTGAAGAAATGGGTAATAATCTTTTCAAAGCGACAGCAAACTCAGGAACACCTACTATAGGTCATGCTGGTGAAGGTGGTAGAGGGGGCTTAAAAGGCTCAGCTATAGAAATGTCAAACGTGGATTTAAGTCGTGCATTAACAGAGCTTATCGTAATCCAAAGGGGTTATCAAGCAAACTCAAAAACGATTACCACAAGCGATCAGCTTTTAAATACTTTGCTTCAATTAAAACAATAATTCTAACCCAAGGTTTTAAAAACCTTGGGATCAAGCTTTACAAGGTTATCGAGGTAGCCTTGTAATACTTGATAGCCTTGAAGCCTTCAATCTATTGCTAACTCACTTCTTTTTTGCCTTAAGGAGTGAGTAGCATGATTTGCATATCGACAAGTTAAAATAAAAATTTATAAAGCTAATCATCTATTAATAGTTTTAATCATTGTAAATTTAAAATATTTTTGTTTGCTATCATGATTAAAAACACTAAAATTATCAAGAAAAATATAAATATTATTTATTGATATAAAGTTTTTAAAAAAAGGTTCGATATAGTCAGTGAATCTTTTCAAAAATATTGCTTAATTAAGCGTGAGAAATCACGCTTAACTTCTTTTTGATTTTATTTAACTTTCTTTTATTGATTAAACTTAGATAAGAAACCAAAGATAAAAATGTACAAGTTCCTAAAATAAGCGATAAAAATATAGGTGTATTAGCATTTAAAAGACTTACTAAAAATGCCATTACTCCTGCCATAGCAAATTGTGCTGCCCCTAAGAGTGCTGAAGCACTGCCTGCATTTTGTTTTGATCTTGCCATAGCTAAAGTGGTGGTATTTGGCAGGATAAAACCCAAACTTGCTATGATTAAACATAAAGGAATTTCAAAAGCCCAAAAACCTAGATCAAAAGTTGCCCCTAAAATGAGTAAAAAGGTTAAAAAAGTAATTATCATAAGCGCTCTTGGTAAAACATAATAAGGCGAGAGTTTAAGAACTATCCTTGCGTTTATATTAGCACATATAACAAAACTTAAAGCATGAGCTCCAAAAAGGGCTGCGTATTGTTGAGGGCTGAGTTCAAAAACACGCGTAAAAACAAAAGATGAGCCGGTTAAATAAGCAAAAAATCCTGCAAAGATTAAATTCCCACAAAGTAAATACACCACAAAACGACGATCTTTTAAGATTTTTTTGTAACTTTTTGCAACTTCTTTGTGATTGAATTTTTTACCTTGGGTGTTGAGGTTGCTTTCTTTTAGAGCAAAAATAACAAGTAAAAATAAAATAAAACCTAAGATAAACAATGTCAAAAATATACTACGCCAAGAAAAAAATTCAAGCAAAATCCCACCAAAAGTAGGGGAGAGCATAGGTGCTAAAGAAGTAAAAACCATCATCAAAGCATAAACTCCTGCTGCTTCTTTAAGCTCAAAAACATCATTTACTATAGCTCTTGCCACAACTACGCCCACACAACCTCCCAAAGCTTCAAAAAAACGCAAAGCTATAAAAGCATGAATGGAATCAACTAAAACACAAGCAATGCTTGAAGAAATAAAAAGAAAAAGTCCTATATATAAAGGTTTTTTCCTGCCATATACATCACTTAATGGCCCATAAAAAAGCTGACCCAAAGAAAAGGCTATAAAAAAACTTGCAAGAGAAAGTTGAGTATAAAAAGAATTTGTTTGAAAGCTTTTTTCTACTTCATTTAAAGCAGGTAAATACATATCAGTTGAAAGTGGTGCTATAGCAGATAAAAAGCCTAATATAAAAATGAGTTTGAGCTTTTCAAAACCTTTTATTTGAGTGCGTTTTTGCATAAAAAATCCTAAAATATTTTTACCATTGTATAGCAAAAAGTCTAAAATAAACAATAATTTACATTTTTTAAAGGCAAATAAGATAAAATTAAACTAAAAAATAATCAAGGAAAAGTTATGAATATGCCTTTTAGTGATGAGGAATTAGTCGAACCTGTAAAAGCAAGCTTGGCTAAAACTATGCATATTTTAGAAAATGATGGTGGTGGGCTTGATTTTTTAGGAGTTAAAAATGGTGTAGTTTATGTGAAGCTAACCGGAGCTTGTCATGGCTGTCCAGCTAGTGGAACAACTTTAAAATACGGCCTAGAAAAACAACTTAAAATCGACATACACCCAGATATAACTATAGTAAATTTAGCAGGCGGGGAAAGCGAATTTGCAAAATTATAAAAAAATAGCCATAGAATGTTTTTATAAAAAAGATTTTAAAAACGCTAAGATGTATTTTTCTCTTGCTTATGAAAAGCGTAAAAATAAAAGACTTTTAACTTTTATTAATATTTGCGATTTGGCGTTAAAAAGCCCTGAAGAAGCTTTTGTGTTTTTTGAGTTTTTTATGCAAAATTATAAAAATACTAAAGTAGATAAAGACTTAGAAAAACTTATTAATCTTAGTCAAAGTGTGCAGTTTGAAGAAGATAGTGAAGACTTTGAGGGTTTGAGTTATCAAGATTTTTTACTTAGTGAAGCAAAAGTTGGGTTTAAACAGGCTTTAGAAAATGTTATAATATCAAATAAACTTATCATTAATGATAAAGAAGATTTTGTGGATTTTTTAGAAAAGCTTTTAGAGCATGGTTATAAAGATATGCTTGTAGCCTATATGGAAGATGTTTCGGTGCATTTTTATTCTAACTATAGATTTATCAAGCTTAGTGAGAAAATCAAGGAATTAAATTATGATAGTAAAGATTGAAAATACTTTCATTTGTGATAATTCTAATGAATGCGAAAAAGATTGTTTTTTCTTAAAAACCGCTCAAAATGAAAAATTTATTCATCAGGCTTTAGAAAAACAAGCAAAAGTTATAAGTATAGCTGAGTGTAAGAAACTTTTAAATATAGATGAAAATATAAAAATCATAGGCATAACAGGCACAAATGGTAAGACAACTACTGCAGGGGCTATTTACTCTATCTTGCTTGATTTAGGTTATAAATGTGCCTTGATGGGAACTAGAGGCAGTTTTATAAATGATAAAAATATTACTCCAAAAGGCTTAACTACTGCTCCTATTTTGCAAACTTTAGAGCTTTTATCTTTAGCAAGTAAGGAAAAATGTGAATTTTTAATTATGGAAGTAAGCTCACATGCTTTGGTACAAAACCGCATTGAAGGGCTTGAGTTTAAGGCTAAAATTTTTACTAATATTACTCAAGATCATTTAGATTTTCATGGAAGTTTTCAAAACTACCAAGCAGCAAAAGAAAGTTTTTTTACTGATGAGTGTATGAAATTTATCAATAAAGATGCAAAAGCCATAAATTTTAATGTCAAAGGTGCTTTTACTTATGGAGTGGAAAATCCAAGTTATTATCATATCAAGGCTTATGCTTTAAAAAACGGCATTGAAGCTGTGGTAAATTTTGGCAAAGAAACTTTTATGATTGACTCTTCTTTGGTGGGGCTTTTTAATCTTTATAATCTTTTGGCTGCAAGTGCTTGTGTGAATGAACTTGTAAAGCCAAATTTAAAAGAGCTTGAAAAGGCCATTAGTAATTTTGGTGGCATTGAAGGTAGAATGCAAGTAGTTGCAAAAGATGTGATTGTAGATTTTGCTCATACGCCTGATGGCATAGAAAAGGTTTTAGATGCTTTAAAATATCGTGATTTGATTGTGGTTTTTGGAGCAGGGGGAGATAGGGATAAAACTAAGCGTCCATTAATGGCTAAAATCGCCAAACACTATGCTAAAAAACTCATCATCACAAGCGATAATCCGCGCTCAGAAGAGCCTATGGATATCATTAATGATATTTTAAGTGGTATAGAAAAAGATGAGAGTGTTTTTATAGAATGTGATAGAAAAGAAGCAATAAAAAAAGCATTAGAGTTTAAAACGAAAAATGATTTTGTAGTGATTTTAGGCAAGGGCGATGAAACTTATCAAGAGATTAAGGGTGTAAAATATCCTTTTAATGATAAAGAAGTAGTATTAGAGATATTAAAAGAAGGAAAATAAATGTTTGAAAATATGGATTTTTCTAAAATGGGCGAGCTTTTAACTAAGGCTCAAGAAAAAGCAAATGAATTAGAGCAAGAAGCTTTAAAAAAAGAATTTAGTGCAAAAAGTGGCGGTGGTTTAGTAAAAGTTAGTGCTAATGGAAAAGGTGAAATCATCGATATAAGCATTGATGATTCTTTGCTTGAAGATAAAGAGTCTATGCAAATTTTATTAATAGCAGCGGTGAATGATGTGATGAAAATGGTAGAACAAAATAAAAAATCAATGGCTAGTAATTTATTTAGCGGAATGGGAATGCTATGAGAATTTTACTTTGTATTTTAGGTATAGCTTGTGTGCTTTTTGCTGTGCCACGACCGACTTTTAATGATTTTTTGGGTTGTTATGAAAAAAACAAAGCTAGTATGTTAATTTATGAGGGCTTGCCTGCTTTTGCTTTAAATGAAAATACTTTAGCAGTAGTTAAAACTAAAAACGCGAAATTAAACAGCTATACTAAGTATGATCCTTTTTTAAATTTATATTTAGTAAAAACAGATTTTAGTTTAATCCCTGCTCCTATGGGAAATGAGGAAGAATTAACGCGCAATAGCTGGGTGGGAATTTTAGATAGCAATAAAAGCTATATAGGACATTTGAAGTATTTTGGACAAAGTTTAACAGAACGTGATCAGCTTGATTTTACTTCTAAAATCGGAGAGCTTAATTCGCCATGTTGTAAAATGCTTGGTATAAGCTTAGAAGATGGCAAACTTATAGGTAATCGTTATTTAAAACACTTTGCGAAATATCCTGATGTTTATTGGGGTGATATAGGTGTGGATTTTGATATGCGTGATGGTAAAATTTATGTAAAAAATGTGCGTAAAAATGGGCAATTTTTGCTTAATGATGAGCTTGTGAGTGTAGATGGGCAAGTTTATGATGATATAAGAAAATTAAATGAGAAAATTTTATTTGCTGATCGCGGTGCAACTTTGTATTTTAATATGCTAAGAGATAATAAAGATGTCAATATTTCTACGACAGTTTTTGATAAAGATTTGGGTGTATTTGCTAAACCTAAAAAAGTAGTTCAAGCTAAGCCGACTTCTTTTTATAGTAATCTAGGATTGCGCGTAGATATGAAAATGAATGTTACAGAGGTAACTCCAAATTCTAAAGCACAAATGGCTGGATTTATGAAAGGGGATAAGATTTTAAGAATTAATAATCAAAAAATCAACAATTTTAATGAACTTCAAGCTGTTTTAGCTCAAGCTAATACTTTTGATGTTTTAGTTTCAAGACAAGCAAGCAATATCCCTTCAGCGAAAAATAATGATTTTGAGCATTTTAATAAAGGATACTTTGACTTTTTTATAAGGCTAAATAAGTGATTTTAGAAAAATTCAAACAACATTTAGAGCAAAATTTTCCTAAAACTCAAAGCTTTCATCCGTTTTTCAATGAGGCTTTAAAATGGATGTTAGAAGCTGGCGGGAAGCATTTTAGAGCCCAACTTCTTTTGGGTATAGTGAATGCTAAAAATCCTGCTTTGTTTGAAAAGGCTTTAAATGCGGCTTTGGCTTTGGAATTTATCCATACTTATTCTTTAATACATGATGATTTACCTGCTATGGATAATGCTTCTTTGCGTAGAGGAAAGCAAACTTTACACAAAAAATACGATGAAACTACGGCTATTTTAGTGGGCGATGCTTTAAATACTCAAGCTTTTTTACTTCTTTCTAAGCTTGATTTAAAAGAAAATGTTAGATTAAAACTCATAGAAACTCTAGCCTTTAATGCAGGGCTTGGCGGTATGATTATTGGGCAAGCTATTGATTGTTATTTTGAAGATATGCCTTTAAATTTAGAGCAAGTTGAGTTTTTGCACATTCATAAAACTGCAAGATTGATTGCAGCGGCTTTAAAAATGGGTTGTGAAATTTGTGAGTTAGATGAAAAAGAATGCGAGCAAATTTATGAAATAGGGCTTTTGATAGGATTGGTTTTTCAAATCAAAGATGATATTATCGATGCGACTTTAGATACTCAAGAAGCAGGAAAGCCAACTCATAATGATTTGCATAAAAATTCTTTTGTTAAACTTTTAGGTTTAGAAGGTGCTAAAAAGGCAAAAGATGATAAAATTACTTTATGTGAAGAAAAAATGAAAAATTTAGACTCTAAGCTTGCTAATGAGCTTCAAATTTTGATTGATAAATATTTAAAAGGTTAAACAATGTTACAAAAACAAGCCAACACTATAAGATTTTTATGTGCGGATATGGTGCAAAAAGCAAATTCAGGCCACCCAGGTGCTCCAATGGGTTTAGCAGATATTATAAGTGTTTTAAGTACTCATTTAGTGCATAATCCAAAAGATCCTACATGGTTAAACCGCGATAGATTAGTCTTTTCAGGTGGTCATGCTAGTGCTTTGCTTTATAGCTTTTTACATTTGAGCGGTTATGATGTAAGTTTAGAAGATTTAAAAAATTTCCGTCAATTACACTCTAAAACCCCAGGTCATCCTGAAGTTTTCACTCCAGGTGTTGAAATCGCCACAGGGCCTTTAGGACAAGGCATTGCAAATGCGGTTGGTTTTGCTATGGCAGCCAAAAAAGCAAGTTTGCTTTTGGGTGAGGATATTATCAATCATAAAGTATATTGTTTATGCGGTGATGGAGATTTACAAGAAGGAATTTCTTATGAGGCTTGTTCTTTAGCAGGTGTGCATAACCTTGATAATTTAATCATCATTTATGATAGCAATAATATTTCAATTGAAGGTGATGTGGCCATTGCTTTTAATGAAAATGTAAAAGAGCGTTTTAGAGCGCAAAATTTTGAAGTACTTGAGATAGATGGGCATGATTTTGAGCAAATTGATTTAGCATTAAAAACTGCTAAAGAAAGCAAAAAGCCTTGTTTGATTATCGCTCATACTACTATAGCTAAAGGAGCTTTAGATCTTGAGGGAAGTCATCATTCTCACGGAGCACCTTTGGGCGAAGAGCTTATAAAAAAGGCAAAAGAGGCTTTAGGTTTTGATCCACAAAAAACTTTTGAAATCCCAGAAGAAGTTAAAATTCGCTTTAGCGGGGCAATAGAACTTGGGGATTTAGCACAAGCTAAATGGAATCAAAAAGTGCAAAATTTAAATGCAGAGAAGCAAGCATTGCTAAAAGAGCTTTTAGAGCCTGATTTTTCAAAAATACAATTTCCTGATTTTAAAGGACAAGATTTAGCTACTAGAGATAGCAATGGTGTGATTTTAAATGCTATTGCTAAAGCCTTACCGGGATTTTTAGGTGGTAGTGCAGATTTAGGTCCATCAAATAAAACTGAACTCAAAGATATGGGCGATTTTCCAAATGGAAAAAATATCCACTATGGTATAAGAGAGCATGCAATGGCTGCTATATCAAATGCTTTTGCAAGATATGGTTTGTTTTTGCCTTATTGTGCTACCTTTTTTATATTTAGTGAGTATTTAAAACCTGCTGCAAGAATAGCAGCTTTGATGAGGGCTAAACACTTTTTCATCTTTACTCACGATAGTATAGGTGTAGGTGAAGATGGTCCAACACACCAACCTATAGAGCAGCTTAGCACTTTTAGAGCTATGCCAAATTCATTGACATTTAGAGTAGCTGATGGGGTTGAAAATGTAAAAGCATGGCAGATTGCACTTAAAACTAATATGCCAAGTGTTTTTGTTTTATCGCGTCAAAAGTTAAGTGCTTTAAGCGAGCCTGTTTTTGGAGATGTTGAAAATGGGGCTTATTTATTAGAAGAAAACACAAATGCGAAATTTACACTTTTAGCAAGTGGTAGTGAAGTGTCATTATGTGTAAAAACAGCTAAGATTTTAAAAGAAAAAGGTGTGATTGCTAATGTGGTTTCTATGCCTTGTTATGAGTTATTTATTGCTCAAGAAAAATCTTATAAAGAAAGAATTTTACAAGGTAAGGTTGTAGGTGTTGAAGCTGCAAATTCAAACGAGCTTTATAGAATTTGTGATGAGCTTTATGGTATAGAAAGTTTTGGTGAGAGTGGTAAAGATAAAGATGTATTTGAGCATTTTGGATTTAGTGAGGAGAAATTAAGCTCATATATTTTAAGTCTATGTAATGAAAAATAAAATAATCAAAGATGTTAAAAATCAAGAATGCATTTTTAGCGTCTTTGGTATATGGGATAAAACAAGCGTAGGAAAATTGGAAAAATTAGATTTTCCTACTCAAAAAAATATTATTTTTGATTTTGCAAATTTAGATTTTATAGATACTGCCGGAATTAGGTATTTTCTAGCTTTAGAAAATGAATTTAAGCAAAAAGGTTTTGAGCTTAGTAGGATAAATCTTAAAAGTGAGCATGCTAAGCTTTTTGAACTTTGTCAAAAACACTACAAAAGCTTTTGTGATTCTTATGAAGATAAAAAAACAATCAAAGATTTTTTTGAAAATTTAGGAAAGAAAGTTGCAAATTCTTTTACAATTTTAGTGCAGTTTTTAAATTTCATAGGACTTATTATTTATACTTGTTTTAAAACACTTTTAAACCCTAAAAAACTTCGCTTTAAGGCATTTTTATATCATGTAGAAAATAGCGCTATTAATGCTTTACCTATTATTATGCTAACTTCATTGCTTGTGGGTGTGGTGCTTGCTTATCAAGCTGCGTATCAACTTGCACAATTTGGAGCTAATATTTACATTGTTGATTTAATGGGAATTTCTGCTACTAGAGAACTTGCACCATTAATTAGTGCTATTGTTATAGCTGGTAGGAGCGCAAGTTCTTATACAGCTCAAATTGGAGTGATGAAGCTTACTGATGAAATTGATGCGATGAAAACTATGGGTTTTAAAGAAAGTGAGTTTATCATTTTACCTAGAGTTTTAGCTTTAGCGCTTGCCATGCCTTTAGTGGTAATAGTGGCGGATATTTTAAGCATTATAGGTGGAATTGTAGTTGCTTGGTTTAGTTTAGAAATTAGCATGAGTGAGTTTATGAGTCGTTTTAAAGAAGCAGTGGAGCTAAAACATATCATCATAGGGCTCATAAAGGCACCTATTTTTGGGTTTTTGATTGCTTCTATTGCTTGTTTTAGAGGATTTTTTGTGCAAAAAACCACCGAAAGTATAGGTGTTTATACGACAAAAAGCGTGGTAAATGCTATTTTTTGGGTAATAGCTTTTGATGCGATTTTTTCTGTATTTTTAACAAAGGCTGGATTTTGATTATAAAGGCTAAAAATATCAGTACTTATTTTGGAAGTAAATGTGTGCATGAGGATATTAGTTTTGAAGTGCAAGATAATGAAATTTTTGGTATTTTAGGTGGTAGTGGTAGTGGTAAATCTGTGCTTTTAAGACAAATGTTAATGCTTGAGCATTTTGATAAGGGCGAGTATGAAATTTTAGGCAAGAGATTAAAAAATATAAGCGATGAAGATGCTTTATTTTTGCAAAAACAATGGGGTGTTGTTTTTCAATATGGAGCATTATTTAGCTTTTTTAATATACTTGAAAACATTAGCATACCTTTAGTTGAATACACAAAACTTAGCAAAAATGATATCAAAGAAATAGCCATGATGAAGCTTAAGATGGTAGGGCTTGATGAGAGTGTGGCTAAGCTTTATCCAAGTGAATTAAGCGGAGGTATGAAAAAAAGAGTGGCCATAGCTAGAGCTTTGGCGCTTGATTCTAAATTGCTTTTTTTAGATGAGCCAACTTCAGGGCTTGATCCTTATAGTTCAAGAGAATTTGATGAATTGCTTTTGAGTTTAAAACAAAGCTTTAAATTATGTGTGATTTTAATTACTCATGATAAAGAAAGTATGAAAAATGTATTAAATCGCTTTTTGATTATAGAGAATAAAAAAGTTGGTTTTTTGGGAAATGTTGAGGCTTTGCAAGAGCAAAATCCAAGACTTTATGAGAGGTTTATGCAATAATGGAAAATAAAGCAAATTATATTTTGATCGGAATTTTTGTTTGTGTGTTATTTTTTATCAGCTTGTTTTTTATAGTGTGGTATGGGAATTTAAAAGATGAGAAATCTTTTAAATATTATGAAATTTATATGGAAGAATCAGTTGCAGGGCTTAGCGTCAAAGCTCCGGTTAAATTTTTAGGAGTTGATGTTGGAAGTGTTGAAAATATCAGCATAGATAGTTCTAGCAATCAATTAAGGGTAAAAATTTTAGTCAAGCTTGATTCTAATTTAGCGGTTAAAACAGATACTTATGCAAGCTTGCAAATTCAAGGTATAACAGGATTTAAATTTATTCAGCTTGCAGGAGGTAGTGAGGAAGCTAGTGTTTTAAAAGCAGATGATGATGTTTATCCTATTATAAAATCAAAGGAAAGTTTTTTTACGAGTATAGATAAGCAAGCAAATAATCTTTTAGAGCTTATTAATGTCTCAAAGCTTAAACTAGAAAATCTTTTAAGTGATAAAAATTTAAAAAATATCGAGCAAATTTTACAAAATTCATCAGAGCTTTTTGCACATTTAAATGCTAATACACCAGCATTTTTAGCAAATTTAAATAAAACAAGCTCTAAACTTGGTAAAAGTTCAGATGATTTTTCAAATTTTTTAAATAATGCTAATGGCCAACTTAACGAGCTTAATAAAAGCAGAATGCTTTTGAATGAAAATTTAGATATTTTAAGAGTTTTGTTTTTAGATTTTACGCAATTATTAAAAAATTTAAAGCAAAATCCTTCAGATGTAATTTATAAAGATAAAGCCATTCAATATGCTCCAGGAGAATAAAATGAAATTTTTATATATTAGTTTAGTAGCTATTTTTTTTAGTGCTTGTTCTTTGATTAGTCCAAGTCAAACTTTACCTGCAAATAAATATTTTAGTATTAATTTAGAAAAGTTAGAGCAAAGTCAAAATAAAAAAAATGCAACCATTATAGTTTCTTTGCCTAAGGGCTTGGCTTATACTAATGAAATTTTTTATAAAAAAGATCATGTTGTTAATGCTTATGCTTATCATTTTTGGAAAGAAAATCCTGCTTTGATGATTAAAACTTTTTTGGAATTTCATTTGCAAGATTTAGAAGCATTTAAAGCGGTTTTAAACCAAGATAGTCTAGCTAGTGCTGATTATGTTTTAGAAAGTAAAGTAGATATTTTAGAGCAAGATTTTAGCGATGAGATGCATTCTAAAATAAAATTAGGCATTAATTTAAATTTAGTGCAAATAAACACTAAAAAACTTATAGCAAGTAAGTATTTTTACTATGAAAAAGAATTAAATGATAATAATCCTCAAATTTTAATCCAAAACTATGATGAGGTTTTTTTGCTTTTTGCTAAAGATTTTAGAGTTTGGATAGATCAAAATTTGGAATAAAAAATGCTTTTCTTGTTATAGCAATAACAAGGAAGGTGTATTATGAGAGATGAATTAGAAATCTTACAAAAACATTTAGGACAAGTAGGTTCAAGTATAGATGGTGCGAATTTAAAACACCAAACACAAAAATTTAGTGAAGATATTACCGATGCAAACGATTTTGTTGGTGCTTTACAAATTTTAGATTCTTCGTTGAAAAAAATTTCAAAACTTTTAGAAGATAAAAATTATGAAGATGTGCAAGATAAAGTATTAATTGCAAGTGAAAGTTTGAAAATAGTAGATAATTGCTCATTTTTAGGCAATGCTTTATTTGATAATAATTATAATGTAAATGTAGGCTCAAAGGCTTTTGCTTTTGAAATTTATAACCCTTTAAAAATTTTAGAAACTAGTGATTATGAGGGTATGAAAGCTTATATAGTAGATAAAAGGGAAGAAATAGCTTCTATGCTTAGTGAGCTTGCAGTGGCTATTGCTACTTATAGTCCTAGCCAAAGTTTTGGCGGATCAAGTCATGATTTTATGAATGATTTAGATTTTACTAAGCTTTTTAAATAATACTAAAGGCAAAAAGCCTTTAGTATGTGTTTTATTTAATTACTCCACAAGCCATTCTAGCACCGCCACCGCCAAGTGCTGCAGGATGATCGCTATGATTGTCTCCTCCAAAATGTATCATTAAAGAGTGGTTTTTAAGCTCGTTAAGTGTTTTGATTTTTGGTGCTAATACAGGATTAGTTGCTTTACCATCTTTTTCTACATAAAGTGGTGGTAAATCACCTCTGTGGCCTTTATCATCCCATGGGCTTGAGTGTGCGTCGGTTTTCTCAGGATCCCAGTGACCACCTGCTTTCATACCTAAACCTTTATCAGTTGCTCCACAATCAGCGTTTGCATGAACATGAAAACCATGAATTCCACTTTCTAAACCTTGAAGATTTGGGTAAAATGCTACTCCATAAGGAGTTTGTACTGCTACAACTTCACCTGCGTTTTTGTTGGCATTTTTATCAAGAATTTCCATTTTGATAACTAAATGATCTTTTTGTGCTTTTGGATCAAAATTTTCCAAATTTGCTCCAATTAAAAAACTTGATGCTAGTAAAGAACCTAGAATGATTTTTTTCATTTTCTCTCCTTTTGTTAAAAATTATTTTATTGTAACATATATTATTAATAAAAAGTGTTTTTTTGTAAATAAAAAGAAGATAGAAATAAAAATGAGAGTTTAAGTAAAACTTTTAAGCCTTTTGGCTTAAAAGTCAAATAATTCCCCAAGCCAACTTTCTTTTTTCTTGTATTTATAGCCGTTATTATGATGGTAGTTTGCTTGTTGGTTATAATTTTGTTGTTGAGGTTGTTGTGTACTTTGAGAAGAATTTCTTTCTATGATTTTATCAAGCTCACCACGATCAAGCCAAACACCACGGCATTTTGGACAATAATCAATTTCAACTCCATTTCTTTCGCTCATCAATAAGTCAGTATTTACACAAACTGGACAAGTCATTATATTCCTTTTTTGAAAATTTTTGAAAGTATATAAGTTTTAAGTAAATTAAGGGTTTAAATTCCAATCAATAAGACTTTTACCAAGTTTTGATAAAATTTCATTACTTTTTGAAAAATGCTTGCAACCTAAAAAAGCATTTCTTGCTAAAGGCGAAGGATGTGCTGCTTCTAGGATAAAGTGTTTTTGAGGGTTGATTAAATTTTTTTTATTTTTAGCATAATTTCCCCAAAGTAAAAATATCAATCCTTCTTTTTCATTGCTAAGTTTTGATATAACCGCATCGGTAAATTTTTGCCAACCAAAATGTACATGTGAAGCAGGTTTATTTGCTTCTACACTTAAAATAGAATTTAAAAGTAAAATTCCTTGTTTAGCCCATTTACTTAAATCACCATGTTTTGCTATAGGGATGTTTAAATCATCTTGCAATTCTTTATAGATATTAAGCAAAGATGGGGGAATTTTAACACCCATTGGCACGCTAAAGCTCAAACCCATGGCTTGATGAGGGTTGTGGTAAGGATCTTGTCCTAAAAGTATGATTTTTAAATCTTGTAAAGGGGTTAGATTAAAAGCATTAAAGATTAAATTCGCGGGTGGATATATAGTTTTTCTTTCATTTAAAGCATTGATATAATGAGTTTTTATTTCTAAAAAATAAGGCTTTAAAAACTCTTCTTTTAAAAATTCCTTCCAAGCGTTATCTATTTTAATTTTTTCTAAGCAAATTTCCATTTTTATCCCTACCAAGAAAGTATAAATTCACTTCCTTTATCTTTTTTACTCAAAACTTTTATGTTGATATTGTTTTTATCGGCTATTTGTTTGACTAAATTTAAGCCTATGCCAAAACCACCTTGGTCTTGATTAAAGCGTTTGTAGCGTGTAAAAATTTGAGTAATTTCTTTAGCGCTCATACCTTGACCTTCATCTTTAATACTAAGTGTTTTTTCTTTTAAACAAATAAAGATTTTTTTATTAGTATTGGTGTATTTTATGGCATTGCTTAAAAGATTGTCAAGTAAAATTTGCATTTCTTCTTTATTTGCATAGAAATTTTGCTCTAAAAGCTCTTTTTCAATGGTGAGATTTTTTTGAGAGATTAAAGTGTCAAAATATTCTAATCTTTGTTCTAAAAGCTCTTTTAAATTTATATCTTCTTTTGTATTTTCTTTTTGTAAGAAAAAATTTAAGGCTATGAGGTTTTGATAGATATGATTTAAATTTTTACTTGCTAGTTTGATATGATTTAGTTTTTTAGTGTTATTTGGATTTAAATTTGTATCATCAAATTTTTTAATACTAGCTAAAATCACGCTCAAAGGCGTGTTAATTTCATGCGTGGTATCTTTGATAAAATCATTAAGTGCTTTAAATTGCTCTTTGATATTTTTAAAGACAAGCAAAATGAGTATATAAGCAACTATAGCAAGTAGTAAAATACATATAAGAGTGTAAAAAATAGTTTTTAATTTTAATTTCCAAAGCTCATGGGAAAAATCGTTGATGTCTAGATTGTTATAATTATCTTTACGGTATTGTTCTTTTTTAAAACCAAGATCATCAGTTTCCATGATGATGTGAATATTTCTGTGTTTTAAAAATTTAAAATAATGTCTAGGTTTTTTCATATCAGTTCTATCTATATAAGCATCTAGATTGCGAATTTTTAAAAATTCTATGAATAGCTTTTTGTTTCTACTATAGATAAAGTCATTTTGCTCTAAGTGTCTTAAAATATTAATAGCGTCAAATGAAAGATTGCTAAAAATTACTTTTTGATCTAAGATAATAGCAAAGGAAGTGTTGAGTTTGTTAGAAATTTCTGCAAAGTTGATTTTTTCTAATGCAATTTGACTATGTTTTGATTCTATAATATTTTGCAAGATGTAATTATGGTGTGTATACATATGGGTTAATTGATTTAAGCGTATATAGCTAGCTTCTTTTTGATAAAAAGTGATAAAAAAAATCGTTAAAAATACACCACTTGTGATGATATAAAGGGCTAGAATTTTAAAAATAGTATTATTAAAATTTTCACTTTTCATTTTCTAGCCTAATGGCATAGCCTATATTTCTTTGATTGATAATAAGATCTTTGCCAAGAATTTTTCTTAAATTTTTTATATAAACTCTAAGGCTCATAATTACAGGTTCTTCATCTAAATTCCAAATTTCATCAAAAATGGTTTCTATACTTACAAAATGTGGACGTTTTTTTAAAAGTAAGGCTAAGAGTTCTTTTTCTTTGTTGGTAAGATTGATGATTGTTTTATTTTGATAAAGGGTTTTATTAAGTGGATCAAAAGAAATGCTTTTTGAAGAGCTAAGTAAAATCAAATCTTCTTTTTGGTGGCTAAAATTTCTTTTAATGATATTTTTTACACGGATAATCAATTCATCTATATCGAAAGGCTTTTTAATATAATCATCACAGCCTGATAAAAATCCTTGTTTTACATCATCAAGCATAGATAAAGAAGTTAAAAATATAGCAGGGGTGTTTTTACCACTTTCTCTTAATTCTTTTAAAACTTCAAAACCATTGCCTTTTGGGACTTTAACATCAAAAATCCAAAGATCAAAATTTTCTTCATAAGCTTTTTCTAGTGCCTCTTGTGCATCAAATACACAAGAGACTTTAAAACCCTCATCATTTAAAGCTTCATTTATAATTTCATTTAAACTTAAATCATCTTCTAAGAGTAAGATTTTTGCCGCCATTTTATCTCATTGGACAATTTGCATGGCTTCCATGGTTTTGATGATCCATTTTGTGTGTTTTGTGTGAATTTTTACCATGCTGATGTAAATTTAATTCTCTTATTTCTTTACCGCTCATATTATCGGTTAGTTTTTGCATATCTTCTTGAACAATAGCCTTTCTTTGGTTTCTTTCTTGCGCAGAAAGTTTAGAGATATTTTCGCGCAAATTAGTTCTAAATTGTTGATGAAAATCTCTTGCGTCTTTGTATTTCATCTCATTCATTCTTTTTTTCATTTCTATAACCAAATCAGCTTGATCTTGCGCGCTAACGGTTTTTGCAAGATTTAAAATCTCATCATTGCTTTTTTTAGAAAAATCAGCTCCTAGTGCAAATGAAGCAGCCAAAGAACTTACGATAAATAAACTTATAATTTTTTTCATTGTTTCTCCTTTAAATTAATGATGAGAAATTATAAAAACTCAAAATAAAGTCAAAATGAAATTTATTGACAAATAAAAAGCACATTAGCTCTTAAATTTTGTTTTTCACTTTTAATAATAGGCAATACAATACTATCTGCACTAGCTGCTAAACTTGGAGCATTGTGTTTGATATTGCAACTATCAAAATGAATGTTTTTTATCACGCAAGTTTTTGCTAAAGTTTTAGAATAATATTGAGCTTTTTCAAAAGCTTTTTTAAATGCAAGATCATATAAATCTTCTTTGTTTGCTTCTAAAATAGCCTCATCAAAGCCAGCTTGCAAAGCTTTGGTGTTAAAAGAAATTAAAGTATTAGTAGTGCTAATACTTTCTATATCTTTTATAAGATTTTCATAGTCTTTACTTTTACTTTGTGGAATTTGGCAAGTAAAATTAGAGTGCAATCTATATCCATTTAGCGTTTTTATTCCTTGATAATAATTATAATTTGGCTCTAAAGTATAACTTCCACCTTTGCAATAATTTTCTTTAGCAATACGATCTGAGATTTCTTTAAATGTTTTAGCAATATGATTTTTTTCTTCACTAGAAACAATAGTTTTTTTACTAAGTTCTTCGCTAGCACTAAAATTTAAAGTAGCATTGAAGATATTTGGCATAATTTCATTAGATACTTCTATATTTCTTGAAAATTCTATATTTTGTTTATTATGATTTTTTAAACCTAAAAATTCAGTGTTAAAAATCACTCCTAGTACAAATAATACTAAACAAAGTAATCCTAAACCCAAACCTTTTAAAAAACTTTTCATTTTTGCTCCTTTTTAAAAATATTTTTTTATTTTAACATAAAGCCTTTAAGAATAGATTGTATAATTTTTTTAAAAATAAAGAAAGTCTTAATGCAAAAAATTCATGAAAATATTTTGAAATGGTATAACGAAAACGGTAGGAAAAGTCTTCCCTGGCGTATTTTGCATGATGAGTATAAAAAATACGCTAAAGCAGATGATTTAGAAAAATTAAAAAACATTGATATTGCTTATGCGGTTTATGTCAGTGAGATTATGCTTCAGCAAACTCAGGTAAAAAGTGTTTTGCAAAATTATTATTTTCAGTTTTTAGCTAAATTTCCTTCTTTAAAAGCGCTTTCTATGGCAAGTGAAGATGAGGTTTTAAAAGCTTGGCAAGGACTTGGGTATTATACTAGAGCTAGAAATATGCACAAATGTGCAAAAATTTGTGTGCAAGAATTTAATGCAAAATTACCATTTGATATTAATGAGCTTCAAAAACTTCCTGGTATTGGAGAATATACAGCTGGCGCTATAGCTTGCTTTGGTTTTTTGCAAGCTAAGTCTTTTGTGGATGCAAATATAAAAAGAGTTTTGAGTAGATTTTATAGTTTGCAAAATCCAAGCTCTAAACTTTTAACACAAAAGGCAAGAGAATTTTTAAACTATGATAACGCATTTGATCACAATCAAGCTTTGCTAGATATAGGGGCTTTGATTTGCTTGCCTAAAAATGCAAAATGTGAGCTTTGTCCTTTAGAAAGCTTTTGTAGTGGAAAAAATGAATATGAAAAATTCAACCTAACTAAAAAAATTCAATACGAAAATACTATTTTAAAAATACTTATAGTACAAAAAAACGAGCAGTTTTTACTCATTAAGAGTCAAGAAAAGTTGTATTTTAATTTATATAATTTTTTAGAATACAAAAACCAAAAAAAAGCAAAATTTATAGGAGAATTTAAGCATTCTTATGCCAAATACAAAATCAATGCTAAGGTATATTTTTTAAAAGATGATGATTTTGAAGACTTTCAAGCTAAAGCTTTTGCTTATAAAGAATTAGAGTATATCACGCTTTCAAAACTTGCTTTAAAGGCATTTGAGCTTTTTAAAAAGAGCGATTATGCATTTTGAGAAAATTTATATAGAATTAAGTGATATTTGTGGGCTAAAATGTGATTTTTGTCCTAGCCAAAAAGCCCAAAGAAAACAAATGAGCCTTGAAAACTTTGAAAAAATTTGTAAAAGCGTGCATAATCATGCCAAGCTTTTTACTTTTCATGTGCTTGGAGATCCTTTAAGGATTTTAAATTTAAAAGAGTATTTAAAAATAGCTTTAAAATTTAATATGCAAATAGAGCTTACTACGAGTGGGTTTTATTTTGATGAAGAAAAAATCAACCTTGTTTTAAGTTTTAAAAATATCCACCAAATTAATATCTCTTTGGGTGCTTTTTTATCTCAAAGTAAAATGAGCTTAAAAGAATACTTTGAGCCTATTTTGAAGCTTATTTTTTTGCACTTAGAAAATAAAAATAATTCTTTTATCAACCTAAGACTTTGGAATTTAGATAAAAATTTCAACCCACCTTTGGAAAATGAAAAAATTTATGATTTTTTAGAGCAAATTTTTAAAATAAAAATTCAAAAGCAAAAAGCTAAAAATCGCTTAGAAAGGCATATTATCTTACACCAAGCCAGGCTTTTTAAATGGCCTTCTTTGAAAGATGAGGTTGTTAGAGAGAAAGGGTTTTGTCATGCTTTAAATGGGCAAATTGCTATTTTAAGTGATGGAACTTTAGTGCCTTGTTGTTTGGATACTAAAGGGGATATAGAACTAGGAAATTGCTTTGAAAAAGATTTTAGTGAGCTTTTAAATTCCTCTTTATATATAGAATTAAAAGAAGGCTTTAAGCAAGGAATTTTAAAAGCTGAGCTTTGTAAAAGGTGTGAGTTTTTGCAATTTAAAAACTGATTTTCCTTGCTCGGACAATTATGATTTCAGGAAATTCTTCATCTAAAAAAGGTTCTTCAAAAAATCCATCTATGATAAAACCATTTTTAAAACAAGTGTTGAAAATTTCTTCTAAAGAACGATGGTAGTAGTGATGTTTTACAGGTTGTTTTTCAAATGCATATCCAAGATAATTATGCGAGCTAAGATATTTTTTAGTTAATGTTACAAAACAAGGATGTTGAGTAGCAAAAACAAAAATTCCATTTTCTTTTAGTAGAGAATAAAGACTTTTAAATAAGGGCTGGATATTTTCCATATCCATGATAGCCTATTTGAAACAGCTTTGCTAAAGGTGTGTTTTTTGGCTAAATTTTGCAAAGTTAATTCATCGCTAGCGTCTATGGTTTGAAAATGAATTTTGTGTAAAAAATTTTTCCATCTTTGTTTTGCTAGTTTTATCATTTGATTACTATAATCAAAAGCGTAAACATTTATGTTGTATTTTTTACACATATAAGCGGAAAAATTTCCATTTCCACAAGCAATATCTAAAATATAATCATCATCTTGTATGTTTAGTAATTCTTCGACTTTAGGACGCACAACTTTTTTATGAAATTCATTAGAATCATCTCCCATTTGTGTGTCCCAAAATTTTGCATTAATATCCCAAGCCTTTTGCATTTTAAAAACCTAAATCAACTCCACCCTCATTGTTGATTTGATAGTTTGCGTCTAAACCTTGCTCTGTTTCTTCTTCTTCTTGATCGTCTTTAGAATGTTTAAAAATATCTTCTGTAATTTTTGTAGCAATACCCCTAAGGGCTTTTTGCTTGCTTGAATTGCTTGTAGAGCTCATTTTAAACTCTAAAGTATTAGAAGCTTTGATTTGAGTTGTAGCAAATTCTATCAAACGATAATCAATGTTAATATTATAAGTTTGAGTGCTAATTTCATTTTGTGTTTGTGTTATTTTAGGATTTAAAATGAGTAAAAAATCAGCACCTAAAACATTGTAAAGCTTAATGAGTTCATCATCGCTTGCATTTTTTATAAGTAAAGATTTTTCTTGATTATAAAGATCAAGATTTGCTCTATCTAAAATTCTAAATTTTTTACTTTGGAGTAAAACACTTAAAAGTTCTTGTTCAAATTTAGCTGAGAGTTCATCTTTAACTTTGTTGATGATAATTAGCGAACTTTTATCCTCAAGGTTTTTTTCACTATAGAGTTTTTTATAAATTACAACTTTTGCGTGAAATTCGTTTTGATTTGTTTGGGTTAAAGATTTAATATCGTAGCTATTAAAAACTCCATTACTAACAAAATCAATTTCCTCATCATAGCCTATATTGAAATTTCCATTAAAATTAAATTCAAATTTTTTAAGCTTAACTTGTTTTAAGCCTTCCATTTTCCCAAGAGCTTCATTGATGGCATTTTTTATTGCTTCGCTTCTTGTATTTCCAAAACCCTCACCATAGCTTTCTTTGTTTAAAGCACTTTGTGCTTGACAAAGACAAACGAGGGTTAAAAAAAGAATTAGTAGTTTTTTTACCATGTTGCACTTTTGCCTTTGCCTGTTTTATTGATGGTTTTTTCATCCTCCCAAAAGGCTAAGCCACTAGTTAAATCCGTAAGAATTAAATGAAAAAAATATTCGGTTTGAATTTTGCCATTGTAAAGTTTAACAGTATCTTGTCTGATTTTACCTGAAAGTGAGAAATTTGGGGCTAAAAGTGTGCCTTTTTTAGCTATGGAGTTTTGATTAAATTCTTCATTGTCTCTTAAATCTCTTACATCATGAGATAAGCTATCTTTTGCTCCACCTGCTGCCACAGCGGTTGTTAGTATAAATTTGCCAGATTTTCTTAATGCTATGGTAATTTTTGAAGTGAGTTTGTCTGTGTCTATTCTTTGCGGGGTGTCATTGATGATTTTTCCTATGGCAACAACTTTTCTATTAGAGCTATTTAAATTTGCAAAAGCAGGATCACTAAGCAAGCTTTGTATCATATCTTCAGCAGTTTTTTCAAAGTCTTCTCTATCAAGTCCCAAAGTAAGTGCATCGCCTTGAACTTTTTGAGAAGCTTTACCATCAGTGTATTTTGGTTGTGAAGAGCAAGCACTGAAAACTAAAAGCGCAAAAACCATAAAAAATAAACTTTTTTTCATTTTATCTCCTTATTGTTCTTTGATTTTATAAATAATATTTGAATTTGGCGCAAAAGATCTTATAAGTACAATATAATTTTTATCTTTTTCCAACTCATCTTCAAAGATTATTTTTTCTTTATTATCATAAATTTTAACTAAGCCTTCATTTTTTAGCATTAAAATACTAGCACTTTTTGGTAAAGCTTGCCACATTCTAAGATCTGCTTTGTTGATTAAAGCAGTACTAACAGTGCTAATAAATGATAAAAAACCACTAGAATCATTATTAGCTATGGCTAAATTAATTGAAGTTTTAAGCGCGCTTGAGGCTAAGGTTTTCATTACCATGGAAGGCAAAAGAGTTTTAAACTCACTTGCTATAATATCATCAAAATAAATTAAATTTTGGGTTTTTTCATCTTGGCTTTGCAAGAATTTATAAGAAGTATTTCTTGATTTTAAATAAGCAAAAGCTACGCTAATATTTGCAATATTATCGTTAAAAATAAATGGTAAAGTAAGATTAAATTCTTCTTTTGTAGCACTAAAACCATCTTCATAGATAATAAAAATATATTTTTGTTGAAGGAAGGATGTTTTTAAATGAGTGAATTTTTCAAATACTTGAAATTGTTTTTGAAGTTGTTTGTTTTTCACATTGCTTAAGGCTGCTTCTTTTAAAAGATCATAAGCTTTAACATAATCTTTGTCGAAAAAGAAAAATAAGGCACTAAGATAACTAGCATAGACATTAGTGTAATTTTTATTTGCGTTAAATGCACTAAGAAGATTGTCATATTGTTTATAGATAGGGTTTAAATTTTGCTGAAAACTTGTATATATTTTTTTATCTTTTTGAAGTTCTTTTTGGTATTCTTCTTGAGCTTTTTGTATATAGTCATAAAAATATTCTTTCATTCTATCTTGTCTGTATAAAGCTCGGTTAAATTCCACTCTTGCGTTTTCAAAATCACCCAAGCTCATATAATTTAAACCTTTGTAAGTATTTAGCATAATCCTTTCATAAAAATAACCTTGATAGTCATTGATGGTATCATTAAGTAAAATTTCACTAAAATTTTTAGTGGCTTTTTGAAGCTCGTTTTGTAAATCTACATCATGTTTATAAGCTTCTTCTGCTTTATCAAAAAATGCATTACTTTTTTCGTAATCTTTACAAACTCTTGCTAAAGAGGCTAAATTTAATCCTGTATATATGGTGTCTTTATCTGCATTTTTTAAAGCTAGGGTATTTTCATCGCATTGTTTGTTTATAAAGGCTTTTTCATAAGATAAATTAACATTAGCATGATTTGAACAAGCACTTAAAAAAAGTAAAATAAAAAGATAAAAACAAGAGTAAAAAAGCTTCATAAATTCCCTTTTTAGTGTAAATTTAAAAAAATAAGTTATAATTTTTATTTTTAGAGAGGTGTCCGAGCGGTCGAAGGAACACGCCTGGAACGCGTGTGTGGGGCAACTCACCGAGGGTTCGAATCCCTTCCTCTCTGCCACTATGCGCTTTTGTTATACTGACTTCCTATGTAATTTTGTGATGTATTTTGTGTGTATGATTTTATGGCTTTGGAATTTGAATTTGTTTTTTCCTCATTCTCATTTTCGCTTTTTTCATTTTGTGCTTTTAGCTCTTTTGCTTTTATTTTAGCTTGTTCGGCGCGTGCGTCATTTTGCATTTGCATAGCATTAGCCGCTACTTTATAATCTTGTGGACTAGGATCAGCTGGTGCCATAGCTGCAGCAATTACTTGCATAGCATTTGCTATAGTTTCTTCTGGAGTATTGCCTTTTTGCATTCTTATAGGCACTTCTCCTTCAACTGCATACATTTTATTATCAGGGCCTCTTGTATAACCAAAACTTGCAGCACCGGCTAAAGCTCCACCTGCTGCTTGGTGGGCTGCCTCATGAGCTCTTACTTCTCTGTCGATTTTTTCAAGCTCTCGTACTTGTTTTACTTCCTCGTTGCTTAAGTCTTTACCATTGACTTTTTGAGTTTTTTCATCTTTTTCTTGATCATTATTGTTTTCTTTTGTTTGCTGTGGATTTTCTTTTTCTGAAATGTTTTCTTTAGCTTGTTCTTTGTCTTTGTTTTGATAAGGATTTTGTGTGTAAAAGGCATTGCTATAACTTGAGCTAATTTGCATTAAAATCCTTTTTTAATATAGTTTTATATTTGTAGCACAAAAAAGTTGAAAAATATATAAAATTTACAAAATAAGTATTTTATGAAATGTTAAGCAAAATAAAGTATAATTTTAACTTCTTTTTATGTCAGGGTAGCTCAGCTGGCTAGAGCGCTGGTCTCATAAGCCGGAGGTCGGGAGTTCAAGTCTCCCCCTTGACACCATCTGGCTTATTTGCTCTTTTGAAAATCACTATCTCTATACTCATAAGTTTGTATTACATAATGGGTAGCACCTTCATAACATGAAAAATCTAAATTAATTTTTTTCTTACCATAATTTTCCCATCCACCTTTAAATCTTGTTTTTTCAGAACCAATACCACCACTTCCTACTACTATAGGACCAGTTATTACTCTATAACTTGAAAGCACGCATTTTCCTCTTGGATTTGGGGTCTCTATTTCTATCCAAACCTCATTTTCAGAGCTAAATTGCGGATCATCTTTCGGAAATGTTATAACGCGACTTTCAAAATGCATTGGTGCAAAATTGACGCTCGTCGGTTCTGTATTTATGGTTTTAAACTCATCTTCTTGTGACTCATAAGTTATTGTAAACCAAATTTTTCTAACAGTTGGATTTGTTAATTGAAAGTTAATTACAGCATTGCCTGTAGAATCTGTCTTAATGTAGTCATCTTTTTCGTTTAATATTGTAACGGTTATAGAAGAAGGTTCTATTTTAAATTTACTATTTGGACGCATATGGTAGACATTGATAATATTATGTGGCTCATGGTAAAATACAGAATTTGGTATATACGATCCATCTTTTCTAGGAGTTACTGGATAGCCAAAATTAGGCTTATAAGTCGTATCGTCAAGATAATGTACTTTTCCAATAAACTTTTGACCTAAAGTAGTAGCACTAATTAAAATATCATTTTGATAAGGTTCTTTTGTCATTAAAGTCACTGTGGCTTGTCCATTATTATCAAATTCACTTTTTTTACTTACAAGGTCAAAATCTCCATTTATATCCCATTCGACTTTAGAATGTGGTCTTCCATTTTTTAAAGTTGCAACGATTTCTTCTTTTTTGTTTTTTCTGCTTTTTTCTTTACTAAGATGTATTTCTGGATTATATTTATACAAGTTAAAGTAACTGACTGCATATTCTTTTCCAGGTCTATCATCATATGTATATCCAAATTCAGCTTTAGGATATTCATTCGTAGAATAGCTTTCGTAACCAAAAAAATCAACAGTAAAACAACCCTCTGAGTCTGTTTTATGTTCTAGTTGCTTTGCCCTTAAATGTTTAGGATCTTGATCGAAAATTACCATAGAGTTAGGAAAGAACCCACAAAATTGTATTCCATTAATATCACTTTCATAATCAATAGTGTTCTTTTGACCTTTAAAGCTTGGAGGATTTATTACTTTTGGATTAAGATTATAGTGTTTGTAGCGAATAGATACATTGCCATGCAACAGAAATGGATTAATAGTCGCTGCTTTTATTTGCATAGAAAATTTATTTTCATATGGAGCTTGTGTTTGAATGTTAATTGTAGCCTCTCCGTTGTCGTTAAAATGATCATCTGCTTGCATTGCAAAATCTCCTTTTTCTGCAAGATCATATCTTATAAGAGATTTAGGTTTTCCTCCCTTTATTTTGCAAGTTACTTGTTGATTTGGTATATCATATACTTCAGATTTATCACAACTAACTTCTGGTGTATATTCCTTTTTAGAGATTTTAATTGTATCATTAAAGTTTTCTTTTGTGTTTTTTGTTTTCATATAGCTAAAATAAAGCTTTACATAAGGCACCGAATAATAATCTTCTATGTCAACTCCTTTCATTGCTATAATAACTTCACCTTTATTATCAACTTTAAATTTTTCTTGTGCAGGTTTTATCAAATCCGCAAATCCGCTAATATTACTAATTTCTGAATTTGGCATCAAACCTCTTACTATTATGTTAAAATCATCTAAAATGTCAACCATTTTTTCATGTCCTTCAAGACTAGGATAATCTATTTCTGGGGTATAAACTGTTTCGTAAGATAATTTTTCACTTAGATTTCTGCCCAAGGCATTTACACTAATTACAGGATCAGTTTTAAATGGATCTTTAGAAGTAATAGTTGCTCTAGCCTCACCGTTATCATTAAATACTGTTTCTTGTTTGCTTAAAGTAGCGTCCCCACTTAAACTCCATTCTACTTTTGAACCAGGATGGCCACCTATTAAAGCAACGCTTGTGCTATCATTAGGTATAGCTTTTATGGTGAATGGATATCCCGCAATTACTAAA
The DNA here is from genome assembly GCF_025772425.1 of Campylobacter sp. FU_497. Classification (NCBI taxonomy): domain Bacteria; kingdom Pseudomonadati; phylum Campylobacterota; class Epsilonproteobacteria; order Campylobacterales; family Campylobacteraceae; genus Campylobacter; species Campylobacter sp. FU_497. The sequence goes on from NZ_JAKMSC010000018.1 coordinate 31,838, forward strand.
TCATATTCATCAAAAACAGAAATAGGCTCTAATGTTAATTCTGCTTTTTGACCGCCCTTTTGAATATAATTAAACTTAATAGTAATATCTTTAACACTATAATCACTAATACCATCAAATTCTAAAACAGTCTCCCCATAATAATTAACACTAAAGCTATCTTTTTTTGCTTTTACTCCTTTGCTTCCACTAATTCCATCAATGATTGAATTAGGTAAAAGATTACTTATTTTAATTTTATAAGTTTTATCATATTCAATTAACTTTTCTTCACCTCTAAAACTTGGATATTCTACTTCGGGAGTATATTCTTTAATCTCATAAGGCAATTCTTTACCTACCTTTTGATCTAAAGTGTTTACACTAATGATAGGATTAGCTTTGAATGGAGCCTTGGAAGTAATAGTTGCTTTAGCCTCACCACTAGCATTAAATGTTGCTTCTTGATTACTTAAACTAGCATCCCCGTTTAAACTCCATTCTATTTTTTCATTAGGTTTACCACCTTTTATAGTTACTTCTACATGATCAGGCTTTGGATCTTTTAAAGCTTTGATGTTTTCACTTTCATAAGCATGGATTTTATCTTTACTAAAACTAATGCTTGGGGTGTATTGGTGGAGTTTGATTTCTCCACTTACTTCTTGAGTACTAGCTGTGCTTTGATTATAAGTAGCAATGATTTGTAGTCTTTTAATATTAAAATCTTTTACTCCTTCAAATACTACCTTACTCTCACCTTTATCATCAGCTGTGCTTTCTTTATCGTTGCTAATTCTTAAAGTTTTATTGCTTTGTATATCTTTAGCTTTCCATAAAACTTTTGTTTTTGGCATTAAACCTTTAAGTTTTACTTCAAAGTCGCTTTTATAATCAATCATTCCTTTTTCAAAGTCTTGATGAGTCACAGGATCTTTTCCAGTAGGAAGCTCCATGGTAGCTGAATAGTTTTTGATTTCTAAAACTTTACTTTTTTCTTTTACTAATTCATCGCTCATATTCTTAACAATGATTTTTACTTTTTCATTTCCACTAAGTCCTATGATTTCTACATTACTTTCACCGTTTGCATCAGCTATTAAATTAAGCTCTTTGGTAGTTTTATCTTTATCTATAAATAAAGCATTATCTCCTTGTATGCTCCATTTAACTTTTGTAGAATTAGCTTTTAAGTTTTTATAACTTGCATGAGCTTTTTCTTTATTACCTATAGTGGTTTTATCTAAGATAATATCATTATCTCCATAAATTGCTATTTGAACAAAGGCTTTTAAAGTAACTCCTAATACATTAGCAATGATTGTTGCTTTTTCTTTATCTTTCATATTTGTATCAGGCTTATAGATGATATTTGAATTTCCATCTTTATCAGTTTTATCTGAACTTGGAGTTTTTTCTAAGCTTCCTTTACCAATTAATTTCCAATTTATATCTAAATCACTTGCTAAATCACTTCCTGCAAATGTGATTAATGATTGCTCATGTCTTTGTATATTAGAAGGTTTGGCAAATACTCTAAAATCTCCTTTTGGAGCTATGATGGTAATAGGGAAACTTTCTTGAGCGTTACCTGCTTTTGTAATTAAATTGGTTTGATGGATTCCATAGGCATGGATTATTTTTACAAAAACCTTTCCACTATCATTAGTAATATAATGATTTCCATCTTTTAAAATTACACTTTTTTGTTCAGGGGTTACACTCATAGCAACATTTTTAACTGCTTGGTTAAAACCATTTTTTAGCATAATACAATGAGTATTATCTCCTAAATTTCCACAATAAGAAATATGATAAGCATTATTAATAGCTTTATATTCAAGCACCATAGAATAATCTCTATCTATAAAATTGGTTCTAGATCCTTCAATGGTATTATTTATACCTGCAAATTTAGGATCAAAAGCATGTTTGAAGGCATCTTTATCTAAAGGTATATTAAAATTCATAGCTATATTTGTGCCTTGTTTATCACTCTCATTGCTTATTTTATGACTTAGCGAAAAAGTTAATGCAGGACAAGGTGAATAAGTAATACCTCCTTCATATATTAGAGGATTTTTTTCTAAATCTTCATAGCAACTTACATTGCCAAATGGAGCTACTTTTTCTCCATACCATTTACTCATATTAGCAAAAACGGCTACATTGCTCATAGAAGGAAAAGCATATTTAACACCCATGTCCCAACCATTAGCAGGGCGTTCTAAGAAAGTTAGATTATTATTAGTATTTTTAAAATCATAACTATTAATCCAACCACTTAATCTTTGATAAATATTAGCATGAAAAGCGAGTGTATCTAGCATACTTTCAAAACCCAAAGACATTCTTTTATGTTCTCTGCTAAAATCATGATCATAAACTAGGTTTAATCCTAGCATGATATTGCCTGAATTATTTAATGCTAATGCATTAGGATAATATCTTATACCACCACCAAAATGACCTATGATTCTATTGTTATCATATCCACCTATACCGCTTTGTAAAAAATAGGATATTTTTGGATTATCTTTATCTGTAAAAGGTATAAGCACTCTAGCTTTTCCATCTAGTGTATTTTTGTAGTTTAAGCTAAACTCACTGTTGATAGAATGATTAAGAGATTGTAAATATTCTTGGATTAAAGTATTAGCTTGTAAGCTTAAATAATTACTTGCTAAATCTCTTATAAGATCATCTCTTTCTTTATCATCTTTGGCATTATATACATTACCTATGGTTTGGATGGTATTAATAACCTTATTAGATAATTCTTCATCTTCTTTACTAAGATTAGAATCTTTATTTGGTTTTTCTTCTAACAGCTTTTTAACTCTTGGATCAATACCATTATATTCTTTAAGTATTTGCTTTTGATCATGGTTTACATGATTAAGCGCAAGAGTTTGATCATTATCTATAATGATTTTATCTTGATTTTTTAAAATCATTATTTGAGAAAAAAGAAAAGTGTGAATGAGTAAAACAAATAAAAGCGTTTTTTTCATATCCCCCCCCCCTAGAATCCTTTCATAAAGTTTGATTTGTGATGAGAATATGATAACACAAAAAATAAAAAAGTGATAAAAAAGTGATAAAAAAGTTATAAAACTATTGAAAAATAGGTAAAAAACTATCAAATATAATAATTATTTATAAACTATAATCAAAATTACTTTTATTTTTTATTAAAAAAATACATATAGATTTGTTATTATTTACATATCATCAAAAATTACTTATATTT